>JAYVGE010000468.1:0-2488 GCA_043772515.1 Flavobacterium sp.
TTTTTTTCTACTTTTTTAATCTCTTTGTAACTCCCAAAAAATAATGGAATCATTTTTTTTTGATTTACAAAAAGATAGGAAACCCAAACTGCACCAAAACCAATTTTAAAATTATGCGCCTTTTTGTTTTTTAAACCACTTATTTTTAAGTGATTATAAAACATATTTACAACCTCCATTATTTGTGTTTGAATTTTTATGTTGCTTCTAATTGTGGTTGCATGCTGTCTAAAATTATTTAACGCTTGGGGTAAATAATAAAAATTTGTTTTCTCAGTAAGCATCAACCAAAACTCCCAATCGGCAACTACTAAATAAGTGTCTGGCAATCCTTTTGTTTCTTTAAACAGTTGATGTTTAATCATCGCTGCGCTCAAATTTGGAATAACACATGAAAAGGAAAGAAAATCTTTCATCTTGCTGCCCTCTATCATGGCGTTGTGTTGTACCCATTTTTTAAAACTTCGCTCTCTACAAGAAAAATCATCGGAAAACACCTCTCCTTTTTCATTTACAAGGTTGCTTTTAGAAAATACAACGCCAACCGAAGGATTGTTTTGAAAGGCTTGCACCAACATTTCTACCTGATTTGTTTCTGAAAAATCATCACATTGTGCAAATAAAATATATTCTCCTTTGGCAAACGAAGCGCCAAAATTACTGGCTTTTACATAACTGCCCGAATTTTTTTCTTGTAAATGTAAAGCAACTTTCGTCTCATTTCTGTACGCGTTTAATATCGTTTGACTGCCATCGGTAGAGCAATCATCCACAATTATAATTTCGATATTTGAATACGTTTGATTGATTAAACTGTCTAACGCTTGTTTCAAATATTCTTTGTGATTGTAGCTTGTAAATACAATGCTTACCAACGGATTTTTTTGATTACTCATTCAATAATCCTTTATCTTTTAATTCTTTTAATGATTTTTGATAGTCTTGGGTGTCTTGAGGAATATCATTTTGTGTAAGCACCCAATCCAAAAAACGATGTAAACCTTGTTTAAAACTCCATTGAGGAACAAACCCAATTTTGTCTTTTGCTAAAGATAAATCGGCAAAATTATGTCTAATATCTCCTTCTCTAAACGCTCCTGAAATTTTTATCGGCGATTGGCTATTCAGATGAGAAACAATCTCTTCAGCTACTTCAATTACTGAAGTGGCTACACCACTTCCTACATTCAAAATATGTTGTCCATTTTGTTTGGCGTGTAAACAGCTCACCGTTGCCGATACCACATCATCAATATACACAAAATCTCTACTTTCTAAACCGTCCTCAAAAATATTTATCTCTTTGTTTTGCAAAGCTAAACGAGAAAATATGGATAATATGCCTGTGTATGGGTTTTTTAACGATTGACCTGGCCCGTATACATTTTGATACCTCAAAGCATAGCCATTGATATTTCTTAAACGGGTAGCCAAAACAATCATTTGTTCTTGTACCTGTTTGGTAATTCCATAAAAAGAAGATGGATGAATTTCTGAGGATTCATCCGTAGGCAATAATTTCAAATCGTGCCTACCTGATATTGGACAAGCCACCTCAAAGCTTTGTTTGGTATTGCTAAAAGTTCTTGATTTGGGATAAACAATTCCATGTTGTTCAGACAAATATTTACCCTCTCCGTAAATAGACCTCGATGAAGCTACAATTATCGTTTGCAATTCGTGTTGCTCATTTACAATATAATCGCATAAAAAACCTGTTGCTTGAATATTCACATTCGTGTAATGCGAAATTCCATACATCGATTGCCCTGTACCTGTTTCGGCAGCATAATGTATCACTGCCTGTTGCCCTTCAAGTGCTTTATAAAAAATTTCTTTATCGGTTACATCTCCTACAATTAACCTTACTTTTCCTTTCAAATCCTCTGGAAGTTCGTTTTTATCTCCGTGTATTTGTGGTAAAAAATTATCTAAAATTGTAATTTCAAAACCTTCTGCCAACAATTTTCTTGCTACATTGGAGCCTATAAAACCCGCTCCACCTGTGATTAGAATTTTATTTATACTTTTTCCCATTGTTTTGTTAATGAATTATATTTTTTAATCACTTTAGCTGGTGCACCTACCGCTACACAATAATCTGGAATATCCTTAGTAACAACCGAATTGGCTCCAATTACACAATTTTTTCCTATACTGGCTCCAATTACACATACGTTTTCGCCCAACCAAGTACCGTCTCCTATGTTTACTTTTGAAAGTTGCTTTATTTCTTGTTTAAGAATTGGCAAGTTTATATTTTCATATTCATGTTGATTATCAGATATATAAACCTTATCTGCCGTTAATACATTTTTGCCGATTGTTATTTCTTGAGTCGCATAAATATGATTAAAATTACCTATTACCGTGCCTTCTCCTATAAACAAACGACAAGGGTTGTTTTGTATTGGAACCGCAGCCAACCATGTCAAATTTTGGATAACCACTCCTTTTTCAATCGTTATATTTTTTTTTCCATCAATTC
>JAYVGE010000469.1:0-2487 GCA_043772515.1 Flavobacterium sp.
AATAAAACTCATTCTGTTTAGAAGATAATTTGCATCCTTTTACAAGAATTTAAAGAAAATGGTTTAAGACTTTGACAATGTGTTGCTAACAAGAAAGCATTGTCGATCAAATGCGGATGACATGGATTGCCAAAAGTCAAGACACAGAGAAAACGGATTTTAAAAAGAGTTAGATAAAATCACACGAATTCCTTTAAATTTTAAAAGAAAAATTCGTGTAATTGCTTCTCCTGTTCGCTTTCGCTCGAGTCGTGGCGAAAAACTTTTGCCCACACCGTTGAGAGTAGCACCATTTACATAAATTTGTTCCCTATTTCAATGGAGAATTCATAAAGTTAAAGACGTTTTTTGTTACTGTAATTGTTTGTGAATAATAGGATTTAGTCGTAATTTTCAACATTCATAAAGACTGCATCTGCATAAGGTATGTCAGTAAACTCTATAGGCATGCGCTGGACTATAAAATCAAAACCTTCAGAAGAAAAAATAAATCACCTTGCACAGGCGCTTCAAATAGAACCATTTGTTGCCAAACTATTAGTGCAAAGAGGTGTAGAAACGTATGACGATGCCAAACATTTCTTCCGTCCGAGTCTAACCGATTTGCACGATCCTTATCTGATGAAGGATATGGAGAAAGCCGTAAAACGAATCGAAAAAGCCATTGCAAATCAAGAAAATATTCTCGTTTTTGGTGATTACGATGTTGATGGGACAACTGCGGTTTCGCTCGTTTCTTCTTATCTAAAGAGTCATTACCCTAATATTGCCACTTATATTCCTGACCGATATGATGAAGGGTATGGTATTTCTTTTAAAGGAATTGACTTCGCTCACGACAATAATTTTTCGCTCATTATCGCATTAGACTGTGGCATAAAGTCTATTGATCATGTGGCTTACGCCAAAGAAAAAAAAATCGATTTCATCATTTGTGACCACCACAGACCAGGGGCATTGCTGCCAGAAGCTGTAGCCATATTAGATCCCAAAAGATCCGATTGTAGTTATCCTTATGACGAATTGTGTGGCTGTGGAGTGGGTTTTAAACTAATTCAGGCTCTGGGAAAAAACAAAGGAGAGACCATAGAAGATTTATTGCCTTATCTCGACTTGGTTGCTACCGCCATTGCAGCCGATATTGTACCTATGACAGGAGAAAATAGGGTGTTAGCTTACTTTGGATTGCAAGTTGTCAATTCGAATCCTAGACCTGGAATAAAAGCTTTAATTCATCAAATAAAAAAGCAAACACTCGATATTACCGACGTTGTTTTTATCATTGCACCTCGAATTAATGCTGCGGGTCGGATCAAACATGGCAATCATGCCGTTGAATTATTAACGGAATTCAATTTTGAACAAGCGCAACAATTTGCCTCAGAAATAGAACAATACAATTCAGATCGTAAAGATTTAGACAAACAAATCACCAAGGAAGCACTGCTTCAAATTGAAGAAAATCAAGAACAGGAACGCTTTACAACTGTTGTTTTTCGGCAAGATTGGCACAAAGGAGTAATAGGAATTGTTGCCTCTAGATTGATAGAAACGTATTATCGTCCCACACTGGTTTTTACAAAAAGTGGCGACAAATATGCCGCTTCTGCTCGTTCTGTAAAAGGTTTTGATGTCTATAATGCTCTCGAAGCCTGTTCGGAATATTTGGAGCAATTTGGCGGACATATGTATGCTGCTGGAATGACGTTGCGACCAGAAAACTATCAAAAATTTAAAAATGCGTTTGAAGAAGTCGTTTCCAAAACCATACATCCCGATATGTTGATTCCTGAAATTGGTATTGATGCCGAAATAAATTTTACCGATATCACGCCAAAACTAATTCGAATTTTAAAACAATTTGAACCCTATGGCCCCTTAAATATGACACCTGTTTTTCTGACAAAAGACATCAAAGACACTGGTTATGCCAAACCTTTGGGTGCCGATGAGGAACATATTCGACTATTTGCCAAGCAATACAATTCAGAAGGGATTGCTGCAATAGGTTTTGGTTTGGGAAAAAAAATAAATCTTGTCGAAAACCAAAAAGCATTTGAAGCGGTTTATTGCATTGATGAAAACGAATGGAATGGAAAGTTGAATTTACAATTAAGATTAAGAGACATTAAATAAAATTACTATGACTACAAAAAAAAACGACCCCTACGCAGCGTTACGTTACAAGGAATTCAATACCTTTTTGGTTATTCGATTTGCAATGGTTTTTGCTTGGTCGATGCAGTTTATCATAATAGAATGGGAAGTATATAGCCTAACCAAGAATCCGCTTTCTTTGGGTGTAATTGGTCTGATGGAAATAATACCGGCCATTTCTATGGCATTATTTGCAGGGCATATTGTCGACCAAAAGGAGAAAAAGAATTTGCTTGTCAAATGTATTTTGGCCTTTTCAGTAATCAGTTTTGGATTGTTTTTGTTAACATGGCCATCGATTGTAAGCGACTATTCGACCCAAACAATCTT
>JAYVGE010000470.1:0-5945 GCA_043772515.1 Flavobacterium sp.
GCTACTCAAAACAAAAAAATCAATGAAATGCAATTTGTCGTGCGCCCGTTTTTGAAGTGCGTATTTAATTGTTGTGTTTGGCAAGTCTTATCAATCCAAAGGAGAGGTTAAATAAGTTGATCTATATTGTAATTGGGGTTGTGTTATTTTTAATTTTCATCACCAATTTAAATGTGTGCGAAAAATAATTCATTTAAATTTGCTTCTACAGTTTGTCTTTCAGAATCGGGACGCAAATTCTTCTTTTTAATGATAAAATTAGTAAAATTCAATTTTAAAATACGGAATCTAATTTGTTTTAAATTGAAGTAAAAATCTTATTTAATATTTAGATGTTTAATGAGTTAGTTTTGATTGTTCTGTTAGTTTTTAAGCACTTCCGAGGTATCGGATGCGTTGTTTTTAATGTTATTCAAAACCCAATTCATTTCGGGGTCATTTTCTTTAATTCGATCCTCGAGTGTTGGTATAATTTCTTTGTCAGGAAAAATACCACGACCATTTAGGTCAGTTTTAAAATGTGGAGCAATGAGCATTAATCCGATACGAACTTGTATTTTTGTATTTGGTAATCTTATGCGAGGCATAAATCCTGCAACTGTTCCGTTATAGGCTCCGCCAGTTTCTTCACCCACAAAAAAAGCTCTTTTTGAACCTTTTAAGTTCGAAGAAATAATACTTGAAGCAGAGAAACTACCACCGTTAATTAGTACATAAATCTTTCCTTTAAAAGCATTTTCTTTTATTTTTTGTGGTTTTGTTTCTATTGCATAATAATTTTTGCCACTTTTGTTTTTATGAACAGCTACCAGTAAGTAACCATAGATTAGTGGAGAGAATATAGCTTTTAATGCCTTTGAACCAAAAGATCCTCCGTCAAAGCAGACGCCTTTGAGTAAGCTTGACCTCGAAACTACTTCGGATTTATCTAAAAACACGAAAGTAGAATCGGCTAAATAAGAATATAAATTAGAGATTTCATTTATTCTTCCGCCTCCATTGTCTCTCAAATCAAGTACAAGTGTTTTAGATTTGTAGGTTTCAATTTTGGTAAAACTTTCTTTATAAAAACTTTTGAAATCCCCAATTTTAAAACTTCTAATTTTCATTATAGCAATACTGCTATCTTTTTCTGAAAAATGAAGGTTTCTGTTGTAATTTTTTTCAACCGAAGAATATCCATCAACTCTGTTCTTTTTGTTCTTTGCTTTTGTTTTATCAATAATAACCAATTTGGATTGGTTTTTATTGGTTTTTATTTTATTGGGATCTTCCTTTTTTCTTTTAATAGTGATAGTTTTTATGCTGTCATTAAATTTGAGTTTAAATTGGATACTGTCCTTAATACCGTATTCGTTTGTAAAAAATGAAGGAAATCGTTTGCTCGATGTATGGGTTTTAAAAGTGGTATTATAACCATCGGAACTGTAAAACTTGTCGTATTCGTTGATTAAATTGGTAGATTTTATTTCGTTTACGGCAATAACTTCTGTTCCAGCTTTTATAGTTTTGTTGTATGATTTGTTTTTTACAACATACAGTTTTTTATTGAAAAGTTCGAAATCAAACTGCGCAAAAGGACTTTTTCCTCTTTTAAGAAGCGCTTTGGATTCCCTTTTGGATATTAATTTGGTAGCGGGATAAACAATAATATGCCCTTGCCGAACGGCAGCAATAACGGGACTCAATTTCTTATAAAAGTCTAAACTCGTCATTGGTTTTTTAATTGTAGCTTTTAGACTATCAAATTTATAATCTAAATCTTTCTTACTAATGTACCAATAGAGATTCGGATGTAAATTTCGTAATTTTTTATACGTAAAATCCACATCTGATAACAGATTTTTTTTAGAAATCAAATCATTCAAATGCTCGTTATGATGTTTTATAGAGGTACATTGAATAAATAGTAAAGAGACAAAAGTGATTATGAATATTTTTTTCATATTTTTTTAGCTAAGTAATTTGGCTCTATTCTAAAAGAATAGTATTTTTTTTAATTTTGTTTATACAAATTTTGTGTGTATTGTTTTACTTTGTAGATATTTTCAAAAAAAACATCCCGCATTTCAAAGGAGGGGGGAGTGGTTCGCAATTTCCCTCTTTTGAAAGGGGGATATCTTTCAAAGTAAAAATTTTCAAAATATATCACACAATTATTTCACTATATTTCTACAGGACTTCAGTGAACTTCGTTTTTTTCTGTTTATTTCAACCTTTTTTTTCGTTAAAAAATCTTTCAATGTCCAGCTATTTTAAAGATCTTTAGCCTTTAAAAACACCAAAATAACTTCGTTAAATTTTGTATACTTCATTTCAAAACCTATACAAAGGATTGGGAATTTAGTTAGAGGTTGAAAATAAATCAATCACTATTTGTTTAGAGTAGAGCTAGTAATTTTAATTGCGATGTTTTTTTTTAGGACTAGGCAATCATTATGGACAGAACAGAGATGGTTTATTATTTAATACGAAATCTAAATTCTATTATTTATACCTGGATCACTCCCAAATTAAATTTTTTTTCGATAGGCGAGTGATTGGCAGCTTCAATTCCCATCGAAATCCAAGTTCGAGTATCTAATGGGTCAATGATTGCGTCTGTCCATAAACGAGCAGCGGCATAATAAGGAGAAACTTGTTCGTCGTAACGCGTCTTTATTTTGGTGAATAGTTCGGCTTCTTTGGCTTCGTCGACTATTTCTCCTTTTCCTTTTAGGGATGAAGCTTCTATTTGTGCCAATACTTTTGCAGCTTGAGTCCCTCCCATAACCGCTAGTTCTGCGCTTGGCCAAGCAAAGATTAATCTTGGGTCGAATGCTTTTCCGCACATGGCATAATTTCCAGCTCCATAGGAGTTTCCGACAATTACGGTAAATTTAGGTACAACCGAATTGGATACCGCATTGACCATCTTGGCACCATCTTTTATGATTCCGCCATGTTCCGATTTTGATCCAACCATAAATCCAGTTACATCTTGAACAAAAACTAAAGGTATTTTTTTCTGGTTGCAATTAGCAATAAAACGAGTTGCTTTGTCGGCAGAATCTGAATAGATGACACCTCCAAATTGCATTTCTCCATTTTTTGTTTTTACTACTTTTCGTTGGTTGGCAATAATTCCGACCGCCCAACCATCGATTCGGGCATAACCGGTAAGTAGCGATTGACCGTAGCCATCTTTGTAGGCTTCAAACTCCGAATTATCTACTAACCGTTTAATGATTTCCATCATATCGTATTGCTCGTTTCTTGCTTTTGGCAAAATACCATAGATTTCTTTTTCGTCCAGAGCTGGTTTTTCGGCTTTGATTCGGTTATAACCTGCTTTGTCAAAATCTCCAATTTTACCAACTATATTTTTTATTTTGTCTAAGGCATCTTTGTCGTCTTTGGCTTTGTAATCGGTAACTCCCGATATTTCGCAATGTGTTGTAGCTCCTCCCAAGGTTTCGTTATCGATGCTTTCGCCAATGGCGGCTTTGACTAAATAACTACCTGCCAGGAAAATACTACCCGTTTTGTCAACAATCAAGGCTTCGTCACTCATTATAGGTAGATAAGCACCACCAGCTACGCAACTGCCCATGACAGCAGCAATTTGGGTAATTCCCATGCTGCTCATAATGGCATTGTTTCTAAAAATGCGTCCGAAATGTTCTTTGTCGGGGAAAATTTCGTCTTGCAATGGGAGATAAACGCCAGCGCTGTCTACCAAATAAATAATCGGTAAACGGTTTTCTATAGCAATTTCTTGTGCTCTAAGGTTTTTTTTAGCAGTTATAGGGAACCATGCTCCCGCTTTTACGGTAGCGTCATTGGCTACAACAATACATTGTTTTTCTTTGATGTATCCTATTTTTATTACAACACCTCCCGATGGGCATCCGCCGTGTTCGGGATACATTTTTTCGCCGACAAAAGCACCAATTTCGATACTTTTGGCTTTTTCGTCAAGCAAATAGTCGATTCGTTCCCGAGCGGTCATTTTGCCTTCGGCATGTAGTTTTTCGATGCGTTTTTCGCCACCACCCAATTTGACTTTGGCGAATTTTTGGCGTAATTCGGAAAGTAATAATTTATTGTGATCTTCGTTCTTATTGAAGTTTAAATCCATGTTTAAAATCTTTTTTATTTGGAATGTATTGTGCGCTAATTTACAAAAACGATTGAAATATCTTAGTATTATTCATTCTTCTTTGTGAAGAAAACAGAATCTATTTCGATTTAAAAACAAAAAAACAGAAGTTACCTCCTGTTTTTTTATGAATTTAATAAAAAATGTGCTTATTGCTTTTTGGTGTCATTTACCAATCGTTTCAAAATTGCCCATTGTTTTAGTGCGTCACGTGCTTCGACGGCTGGGTAACCCAAAACAACTTTTCCTGAGGGAACATCGCAGGTAACACCAGAGCCAGCGCCAACTGTGGCTCTGTCTCCAATAGTTGTGTGGTCTTTTATAGAAGCACTTCCGCCTATAATTACTCCGTTTCCTAAGGTTACAGAACCTGCCAAGCCACTATGTCCTGCCATGATGCAAAACTTCCCGAGTTTGCTGTTATGTCCAATCTGAACTAGATTGTCAATCTTGCAACCATCACCTAATACAGTCGAGCTAAATTTGCCTCTGTCTACACAAGAATTGGCACCTATTTCGACACCATTACCTAGAATTACATTTCCTATTTGTGGCACTTTGACCAACCCTCTTTCTGGGCAAGGTCGAAAACCAAAACCATCTGCTCCAATGGTTGCATTGGGGTGTAAGATACAATCGTTGCCGATATGACAACGTTCTCGAACAACTACTCCAGACCAGATAACCGTGTTTTTGCCTATCGTACATTCATCAAGAATAGTAACATTTGGGTAGATAGTTACATTGTCTCCTAGTTGTACATTGGGACCAATGTAGGATCCAGCACCAATTCGGGTTCCGTTTCCGATACGAGCAGTTCTGTCTACAACTGCTGTTGGATGAATGTCATTGTCAAATAATGGGGTGGGAGGAGCGAAGAGTTCTAGTACTTGTGAAATGGCTAAATCGGCATTTTTTACTTTTATAAAAGCCCTGTTTTCTCCTGGTTCGATCGAAATGTCTTCGTTTACAATAGCTACAGAAGCTTTGGAAGTACTCCAAAGTTTTTCGTATTTTTTGTTTCCTATAAATGTGATTTCGGAGTTGATCGCTAATTCGAGTTGCTCTGGAGCTGTAATGTTTTGTGTAGTATTACCAACAATTACTCCTTTTAGTACTTCGTTTATTTCTTGAATAGAATAGGATTTCATTTTTAAGTTTCGTTTATTTTTGATTCGGGGAGAATTAGTGTCAAATAAAATCAATTACAAGCAAAATACCTAATGTTTTTTTTGATTATAATAGCGTTGTTATATGAATGACTTCGGCAGAAACGGAATTGTTTTATTGACAATTAGTAAAATTAAGTGTTTAAGAATTCGAATAATCCCCCTGATTTTTAAAAATAAGCAAGATGATTTTGTGAATTACAAATTCACAGGGAGTTTTAATATTAAATGTTTTATCCGATAGTACTGGAATCATTATCTAATTTTCCTCGATTATATCGTGTTTTAAATACATGAATTGTCTTGTTAATAGTAAAATCATTGATGATATATTTAAAAGTAGAATTAAATAAACTACTTTTGATTTCTTTATAAAAAGAATAATAATGAACCAAAAGAAGTCCTTTATACTGTCCCTTTTATTTCTATTACTGGCTTTTACATCTTCAAATGCGCAAAAAAAAGAGTTGCATCCAAAAAACGAATTTCGAGCCGTTTGGATTGCAACTGTTGTCAATATAGATTGGCCTAAGAGTGGTCTTGACTCGGTTGAAAGACAAAAAACTGATTTTATTGAAATTTTAGATACCTATAAAAAATTAAATTATAACGCTGTAATTGTTCAAATTCGGAGT
>JAYVGE010000471.1:0-2479 GCA_043772515.1 Flavobacterium sp.
CAAAAGTTTCAATTTACTTCAGAGATATAAACTACTAAACCTATTTTAATGATGCCTTTAAATGAAAATCAAGTCCAAAATTTTACTCTTATGCAAAGTTATGATGTATTGGAGCATGAATTCCCCAAGAACAAGATAGTAATAGAAGACCCTTTTGATCCAGAACAATTCAAGTGCACAGCAGATTTAGTAAATTCATTACTTAAAAACCATTTGTCAAACACTAAAACTAGAGGGTTAAAATTAACAGATCCAGCTGTTTTGTTAGAGAAAGCCATAAAATTAATGGTGGCAGAAGGTAGTACGGTTGCCAAATTTGATTCAAAAAAATTAGAATCTATTTTAGAATTATATATGTCTACTGGAATTCCAGTACAGTCAACGGGCTATATGGGGCGTCAGTTTTCGAGTCCTTTACCGCTATCTGGAATTACTGATTTTGTAAGTTCCATCATAAACCAACCCTCTTCCTTTTACGAAGCAGCTCAACTCCCCAATGTTGTAGAACAAATTGTTGCCGATAAATTTTACAATCTTATCGGCTGGAACAACCATGACCCTGCTATGGTTACAACATCTGGAGGCTCATTGGCCAATATGACGGCTATTTTGGCCGCTAGAAATAATGCCTTTCCAGAAATTTGGAAAAAAGGAATTATGGCTATCGACAAAAAATTATTGCCCGCCATCGCCGTTAGTGAGGATGTTCATTACAGTATTACCCGTGCGGTAGGCATTTTAGGTATTGGAGAAGACCAAGTTATAAAACTCCCAACCAATAAAAAAAAACAAATCTGTATCAATCAAGTCGAAACTGCATTAGACGAGGCAGCAGCAAAAGGGCTAAAAGTTTTTTGTCTTGTGGCCTCTGCCGGTAGTACTTCTATAGGAGCTATTGATCCCATTAGCGAATTAGGCGATATTACTCAAAAAAGGAACATTTGGCTGCATGTTGATGGAGCACATGGCGGCGGTTTCCTTATGTCAAACAAATTAAAACACAAATTAAAAGGCATTCATAAAGTGGATTCATTTATAATCGATGCTCATAAAATGCTGTTTGTACCAGGCACCTGTACTCTTTTGTTTTATAAAGAAAAACAAAAAGCAAAAGGAGCTTTTCAGCAAAAAGCCAGTTATGTTTTTGAGAAGAACGAAGACATTTATACAAAATACGATAGCGCCGAAAAAAACTTCGAATGCACCAAACGCCCCATGATAATGAATCTTTGGGTGCCCTGGGCTATGTACGGAAAAGCTGTTTATTCTAACAAACTAGAATACCTCTACGAACTTACACAAAAGGCGTATCGAACTATTTTACTTCAAAAGGATTTTATAGCTCACCATCAACCAGAAGCTAACATTTTTTGCTTTAGTTATACTCCTGAAAATTTGCCTGAAATTCAAAATTATGATTTTCAATTAGCCATAAGAAATGTGATTAAAGAAGAAGGGAAATTCTTTATATCAAAAGTAGAAATAGATGAAAATACAGTGCTGAGGGTGGTTTTTATGAATCATAACATAAAAATCGAAAAATTTGAACAATTACTGAATGAGATAAGAAACATTGGTCAAAAAATAATCGAAAATTGGATAAAAAATAATTAAAAAAACACAAAATTTTAAAAAAATGACAACTAAAAAAGAGTCTACTAATGCCGTACACAATTTAGTAACCAAACTAATTCCTGACAACGAATTAAATCCAAAATCTATTGAGGAAGTAATCAAATTACCTTCTTTTCTTAGTAAAATCGAAAAATGTGAAAAAGAATGTAAATTAAAATATGCCGAAGTGTCCCATGAGATTCAAGATGCTTTAATCTTGAGAAGACTACAACAAATTACAAATATCATCAAGTTAAATCCCATCTGGGCTGAACAAATTGAGGAAGCTGGTCTAAAAGGAATTCCCGAAAATATAGAAGATTGGCAAAAAATCCCTTTGACCAATAAGGAAACCCACAAAAAATATTTCATGGGAGACCGCTCTGGTTTAGTAGTTCCCTTATCGCATGGCGGATTTGAAATTGTTGCTAGCGGCGGCACAAGCTCTGGTACTCCTGTAGAAAGTGTCTATTCCTTACGAGAATTAAGTGATACATATAAAATAGCAGGTGAATTTATCGGAAATCATATGCTCAAAAAATACCTAGCGGGAGATGAACCAAAATGGGTAGCAACAACCCTAGCAGATTATCAGATGTGGAGTAGCGGTACAATGGTTGGAGGTGTTTTGCAAAAAATCCCTGAAATTAACTACATTGGAGCTGGTCCGTTAAGTACCGATGTGTATCAGCACATGATGTCTTATAAAGGTCCAAAAGCAATTATGGCTATCTCTCAAGGAATTGCAATGCTCACCAAACTAGGAGAAGGAATGAACAAAGAGGCTAGAGAAAGTTTTAAAGTAGCCATGTATGGAAGTGGAGTACTAACCCATTTGCAACAAAAGGAATTGAAAGAACTTTAT
>JAYVGE010000472.1:0-5941 GCA_043772515.1 Flavobacterium sp.
AATTGAACACATGGATTTTGAAGGGAGGAATGTTCGAGCCGATTTCGACGATTGTTCTGTAATGAGTTTGTACCTGCCTTCGGGAACAAATATCGAGCGACTGGATCATAAATTTATGTTTATGGATGATTTTCAGGCTTATGTAAATGAACTAAAAAACGAAATACCCAATCTAATTATTTGTGGCGATTACAATATCTGTCACGAAGCAATTGATATTCATGATCCGATTCGAAACAAAAACGTTTCGGGGTTTTTGCCTCAAGAACGAGCGTGGCTGGATAGTTTTATTAAATCGGGTTTTGTAGATAGTTTTCGTCATTTCAATAGCGAGCCACATCAATATTCTTGGTGGAGTTATCGCGCAGGAGCACGTGGCAATAACAAAGGTTGGCGTATCGATTACAATTTAGTTAGCGATTCCTTAAAACACAAACTAAAAAGAGCTGTTATATTACCAGACGCCATGCATTCGGATCATTGTCCGATATTGGTCGAAATAGAATAAAGCAATTTCAATTTCAAAAACAAGTAAAGTTTGAAGGAGCCAATCCCGCTATCCGTTGCAATTTTTTTGTTTTTTAAAGAAAAAAATAAAAAAGATTTTCACTGCTATCGGGGCTAGGGCATGGTGTAATGGCATAACTTTTGGTTTAAAAAAAAGCAGAATTCACATTAAATAATACCCAAAAAAAATGATTAAAAAAATTTCCGTAGCATTCTTACTAATGGCACTTTCGACTTCTTGTGTGTCTAAGAAAATCTATAACGATCTAGAAAATAAATTTTCGGATTTAAAAAAAGAAAACAGGACTATCTCTGATGAAAACGAAGCCTTGACAAAAACCAAAAACCAATTGGAAGTAGATGGAGTCGCGTTGAAATCCGACCTACAAAAGGCAAAAAGCGATTTCGATAAACTAAAATCAGACCATGCCGCGGCACAAAATAAGTTAAAAGTATTACAAGATTCTTACGCAGCATTAGAAAAAAACAGCAGTGACGCACTAGAAAGTAATATGAAAAAAAATCGGGAGTTACTCGAGCAATTAGATGCCAAAGGAAAAGCTTTGGCGCTCGAGCAAGAACAGTTAAGCAAAAGCGCTAAACAGTTAAAAGAATTAGAAGACCTGATTGCGAGCAAAGAAGCAATCATGAAAAAGCTAAAAGAAACACTTTCTAAAGCATTGAATGGTTTTGAAGGAAAAGGATTGACTGTCGAGCAAAAAAACGGCAAAGTCTATGTTTCTATGGAGAACAAGTTGTTGTTCAATTCAGGGAGTTGGGCAGTAAGTTCCGAGGGTAAAAAAGCAGTTGTAGAAGTAAGTAAGGTTTTGGGAGACAATCCCGATATTTCGGTGCTTATAGAAGGGCACACCGATGACGATGGTTTCAAAGGTTCGGGCCCCATTGCAGACAATTGGGATCTTTCGACCAAAAGAGCTACCGCTATTGTCGCTATTCTGAGCGAAAACAAAGCTATGAACAAAGAAAATATTACAGCAGCAGGTCGAGGAGAGTTTTCTCCCTTGGCGAGTAATACTACACCAGAAGGAAAAGCAAAAAACCGCAGAATAGAGATTATCCTTTCGCCAAGATTAGACGAAATTTCTAAAATGCTCAATGAGTTTTAGCAAGAAGATACTAAGTTTATAAAAGGTTCGCGTGTAAAACGACGAACCTTTTTTATATGTTCCAATAAGCACTATAAAAATTGTCTGTTTGTATTAGCTCATCATGATTCCCAGAAACGGAGATGCTTTTGTTCTCTAAGATATAAATAGTATCCGCACTGTTCTTTAGCATATTCAAACGGTGTGAAATAAAAAATATGGCACAATCATTTTTTATTTTTTGCAAAAGAGTAATCGTAAACTGCTCCGTGTTTCTGTCCATTGCTGCGGTGGCTTCGTCAAGAATTAAGAGTTGTGGCTTTTTGTATAATGCTCTAGCCAAAGCGATTAATTGTTTTTGTCCACCAGATAAATTAATACCTTCTTCTCCCAGAATCGTTGACATACCTTGTGGGAATTGGTTGAAATAAGTGTCGAAGCCATAATCTTGAATAAATCGCATCAAATTTTCGGGTGTTTCTACAGCACCAAGTAAGATGTTATCAACCACATTTCCGTTGAAAAGGATGATTTCTTGAGGAATAACACCAATTAAATCTCGATAACTTTTTAAAGTAATTTCGGAAAGTAGGTGTTGATTGTTTATAATAATAGAACCCTTTTCGAAAGGATAAAAGCGTTGAAGAATTTGTCCTATTGTGCTTTTTCCACTCCCACTTTCGCCAACAATAGCTACTAATTTTCCTTTTTCGATTTCAATGTTTAAGTTGGTAAATAACTCGCTTCTTCCTACAAATCGAAACGATAGTTTTTCGATTTTTACATGCTCTAAAGTTGAGATTGTTATTCCGTTTTCGTTTTCTTGGTCAATAGCAGCAAACTCGAACATACGCTTGAAAGCAATTTTGGCTTCGTTTATGGGTATAGAAATCAAAGCTAGGTTAGCTATAGACGGCAATAAAGAACCAGAAATTCCTAAAATGGCCATAAGTTCTCCCAATTTCATCTCTTTTTTAAAAACGGCAATAGATGTAAATATCAAAATCCCAATCAAAAAAAGGACACTCGATAATCCCGATTGCCAAGACAACTGTATGTTTATTTTTCCTAAATGGAATATCTTTTGCTGATAATCACCAAAAAAAAATGTATTTTTTTTGCTAAAGGCTTCCTGTCTGTTGTCGTTTTTTATCGTTGCAATACCTAGCATAGAAGTAATATAGTTGCTTTCGTTTGCAGCATAGGATTGCATGACTTGTTGTTGCGCGGCAATTATTTTTTTGTTACTGCTGTAAATGATATAAAAATAGATAGGAACGCTGACTAAGGCTATTATTGCTACTTGCCAAGAGTAAAGAAATAAAAATACAACCGAAATAATCGAAACCAAAACATCAATTACCAAGCTGCTCGTAAGCATTTTTATTACGCTTTGAATACGTTGTGTGTCGTTGAGTCTTGCAATTAATTCGCCTATTTTACGAGTGTCAAAAAAAGGCTTCGGTAAGTGTAATAGCGCATTGTAAAACCGATTGTTAATCCGGTTATTAAAATCTTGGGATTGCTGTAACAAGAAAAATTCTCGTAAAAGCATAAAGCCCACTCGCGCCAAAAGCAAAACGCTAAGGAGTATAATTCCGGTAATCAACTTTCGAATGTTATGAGAAGGTAAAATATCATCGATCAATTTTTGAGAAAAAATAGACATTCCCATTCCTAAACAGGCTACAAAAACGCCAATCATCACACTAAACCATAATAGCTTATAGTCTTCTTTTAGTAGGCTTATGAAATACTGTTGTTGCGTTTTTTTGTTTTCTTCGGATGTGACGAAATTTTCTTGGATAGAAAGTGTCAAACACGATTTAGAACTCCAGATTTTGTTCAATTGGTTTTCATTCAAATAGAAAATACCCTTGGAAGGGTCACCTATTAAAAACCCTTTTTGTTTGTCATGTTCGTAACAAATAATATAATGTTGTAAGTATTCGTTTATTACAACATGTAAAATTACTGGTTTTCCGTGATCTTTGAGAGCTTGTAAGTGAGCCTCACATCCCTCTGCAATAAAACCCAATTGGTTTGCTGCTTGATACAAACCTAGCATTGTTGTACCTTGCTGTGTCGTACCACTTATTTCTCGCAATTTTTCGAGAGAATTTGTTCCGCCATAAAATTTTATGAGAGAAAGTAAACAAGCTACACCACAATCGGATTGGTCGAGTTGTAGTGTATGTGTTTTTTGAATATGTTTTAAATTCATTGTATTTTAGTTCTGAAATTGATTTCGAAGTTTCAGGACGAAATCCATTATTTAGGATTCATTTTTTCAATAATATATTCGGCTTTTGTTTGTCCTTTTATTTTCTCGATAAGGAGTCTGTTTTTGTCATACAAAACGATGCAAGGAAGCGACTTTATATCGAATGTAGTAGAAAAAGTAACCCTTGAATCACGAATAAAATAAATGTTGTCATAATGGTCTAGTTGATAATGAGTAGCAAACTTTTTTATGGTATTTGGTTGCTCAAACGAAATGAAAACCAGTTGGCAATGGTTAAATTTTTCAATATTTTCTTTAATCATTTCTGTTTCGCTTTGGCAATGCTCACATTCACTATTGAAGTAAATAAAAATAGTTGGCATTTTTTCTTTTAGATCATTATTACTAAAAACCGAACCATCTAAATTTTGATATTCAAATAAAGGAATGGTTTTAATATGTGTTGCAACCTCTTTCTTGTGATTTATTTTCGCAATAATCTGATAGCCCATGTAGCTAAAGGAGCCAATTAGTAGTGTCAGAAATGCTATTTTTAAATGTTTTTTCATTTTTAATATTGTTTTAGTCTCGATAATTATAATTTTTCGGCAGTAGCTTTTCTTAGGTATAATTGAGGATGAAAAACATTATTACTACCATCCACATCAAAAGAGCTGTGCCGTAACTATAGGTCACTATTTTTAGTCCTTTATCCATATTGGTTTCGGTAGCTTTGCCTAGAAAATAGGCAAGAATCAACCAATACGCCAATTCGAATAAGTTGATGGTCTGAAACGGGTAGATATACCAAGCCTCCAGCCCTTTGTATCCAACAATGTTTAAAGCCGATAATGGATAGAAATATTGAATGTCTTCGATGGTGTAATTGGGTTGAAAGAAGTAAAACCAGATAACTTTGCAAATAGGAACGAGCAGAAATACAAATTCGGATTTTATGGCAATGCTCCATAAAGATTGGTAAATGACTTCCTTTTTGCTGAAAAAGAATGTTCCGATGTAGAGAATCGAGGCAATAATACTGGTTTTTATTAGAATATAAATGGGGACAAAAACATAGGAGACCCATTGCCATTTGTGTTGTGTTTCAAAGAAGTTTTCGATCTGCTTTGAGCTTAGTTTTTCGGCTAACGAAGTGTATAGTAATTGGTCTACATTGAGAAGGGTTTTTATTATTTCGGTAATTAAAATTAGGGCAAAACAAAGTAGAAGATACTTCCAGAAAGTACTTTTCATAAGGGTTCGGTAAATTAAGAGAGTGTTGCGTTTAACGAATTTTAAACTGCAATAATAATTAGAGGTGTCAAATCTCGATAAGATGAAGGCGTTTTATGGTTTGTTATTTGTACTTGAAGTTTTGAGAAATATATAGTCTTAAATTTATAACTATTCCAATAATTATTGACACCACATTACGTCAAAATCACATCTTGTCAGAGATGTCATTTATATTCGCAAGTGTAACTCTTGTAATAAACTACAAAACAACAACTAACACTTTTTATTATGAATACCACTTGTCTGTTGTTTTCCAAAAAAGAATAGTTATAAATACGAAGGTAATCACAAAAATAAGGAAAGCCCCGTTAAGTTCCGGGTCAATTTTAAATATTAAATTTAATGTCCAAAGAATTGTAAAAAACGAAAGGGGAATTAATTTAAATATTGGGTTTTTCATGTTTTTTATTTGAATTGTTGCTCTTTGAGGCCTCTTTAAATTCTTTAAGCCCATTCCCAAGACCTTTCATTAATTCAGGTATTCTTTTTCCTCCGAAAAATAACAAAATTACAATTAAGATAAAAACAATTTCTGTAGTTCCTAGTCTTCCCATTTTTAGATATATAATATTTTTTTACTAAGGTTTTTGTGTTTTAAGGCTGTTGAAAATAGTAAAAATTAACATAGTGCTTTCATATAGAATATACAAAAGGGTATGTTTTATTTGCTTCTACTGTTGTTGTATCGATAACCAATAGCAACTACTATTATCAATACTGCTATTATGATAGAGCCTTTTGTCATTATTTCTTTAAATTTAAGTTTTATTCAAAACTACTGAATGTTTCCAAACATCCAGTAGTTAAA
>JAYVGE010000473.1:0-2477 GCA_043772515.1 Flavobacterium sp.
AGTGAAGATGCAGCCTATTTTGGTACGGCATTTATTAATGGTACGGCAAGAATTAATGGTCCAACGAATGCTTTGTTGATTAAGGTAGATGCAAAATCAGAAAAAGGAACTCAGGTAAAAATCCCGATTAATAACGCAGAAAGTGTAAGTGATAATGCATTTATTCATTTTTTGACGGTTAAAGAAAAATTTAATTTAAAAAACGGAATCGTCGAGAATACAAGAAACTACAACGGTCTAGAGCTAGATTTTGAGTTTGATATCACTCCAAATGCCGAAGTTGAAGTTATTTTGGACAGAAATTCTGGTCACGGAATGAAAGCAAAAGGAAACGGAACCTTATTGTTTAAAATTAATACGCAGGGTAAATTTAATATGTGGGGCGATTTTTTGCCGTATGAAGGGACGTATAATTTTAAATATGGAGGGTTAATAGATAAGAAATTCGATATTAGAAAAGGAGGTTCTATCATTTGGGAAGGAAATCCATTAAGAGCGCAGCTCAACTTGGAAGCCGTATACAAAACAGCGGCAAATCCTGCTATTTTGTTAGCAAATTCTTCTTTTAATTCTAAAGTGCCTGTAGAGGTTATTGTTGGTATACGTGGAGATTTAGCGAGTCCCGAGCCAGACTTTACTATCGGATTTCCTACCGTAAGTAATGTCTTGAAATCGGAGATTCAGTATAAATTGGATGACAAAGAAGTGAGACAAACGCAAGCTTTGTATTTATTGTCTACTGGTAGTTTCTTGAGCCCAGAAGGAGTCGGACAGTCGGATATATTAACCGGAAGTTTGTTCGAAACGGCATCGAGTATGTTGGGCGGAATTTTAGGATCTGAAAGCGATAAGTTTAATGTAGGTATCAATCTTGTAGCTGCCGATAGACGCTTAGGCAAAGAAACCGATGGTAGATTTGAAGCTACGGTATCATCAAAATTAAATGATCGAATTACAATCAATGGAAAGGTAGGAGTGCCTTTGGGAGGTGTAAATGAGTCGGCTATTGTTGGTGATGTCCAAGTGTTGTATAGAGTAAACCAAGACGGAACCCTGAATTTGCGTTTGTTTAATAAAGAAAATGATATTACCTATATTGGAGAAGGAATCGGATACACGCAAGGAGTTGGAGTTTCGTACGAATTGGATTTTGATACTTTTAGTGAATTTGTAAACCGAATTTTCAAAAAACATAAATTAGTACAAGAAACAAAAACGGACGACTATTTTCAAGATTCTAATCTTTCTCCAGAAGAAATTAATTCTTTGAAGTCTAAGAAAAGAAACAAAGAGAAACCCAAAAAAAATCAGGAAGCAATTATCCCCGAAGAGGATTGATGTTTATTTAATCGTAAATCAAAAAGCACAATTTTTTTAACAATTTAAGAAAAAAAAGTACCAACTTTCAGAATTAAAAAAAATAATCGTAAGAATACTTTGGGTACGCGACGAATTGCATTTAAAAAAACACACAATCTAATTTGGTTGTAGAAAATTGTCTTATGGTAAATTGATCTAACAAATATGCATGTAATTTTTTACGCAGATTTACTCATATTTTTTTAGATTTCCCTTAAGAAATGCAATTTGTCGTGCACTCCCAATACTTTGAGAACACAAAGGAAGAACCTTTTTTTGCATAAAGTCTACCTTCTTTTTTTTCTTTAGAAAAAGACAAAAGCGGTACATTGTTTTGGAGAAAGCTTCTATTTTTTCTTGGTTATCGAAAACTTATTAACGAAAACGTTTGAATTTAAAACCCTCCCTTTATTTATTTAACAAACCTTTATATTAATGCTAAATGTTTGCTAAGTTTACACTTTAATACTTAAATAATGCCAAAAACAATAAAAAAAATAGGGGTGCTAACTTCTGGAGGAGATTCTCCTGGAATGAACGCAGCTATTCGATCTGTCGTACGAACATGTGCTTACCATAACATAGAATGTATAGGAATTTATAGAGGATACCAAGGAATGATTGAAGGAGACTTCAAAGAAATGGGACCTCGAAGTGTAAACAACATCGTAAATAAAGGGGGGACCATCCTAAAATCGGCTCGATCGATAGAGTTTAGAACTCCAGAAGGTAGAAAAAAAGCACACCAAAACCTTGTAAATGCGGGTATTGATGCTTTGGTGGTAATTGGTGGCGACGGAACTTTTACCGGAGGATTGCTGTTTAATACCGAATTTAATTTTCCTGTTATGGGGATTCCAGGTACAATCGACAATGATATTTTTGGAACAAGCCATACTTTAGGATACGATACAGCTCTGAATACTGTAGTCGATGTAATCGATAAAATCAGAGATACTGCAAGTTCACATAACCGATTGTTTTTTGTTGAAGTAATGGGTAGAGATGCAGGTCATATTGCGTTGAATGCTGGGATTGGAGCTGGAGCCGAAGAAATTCTTATTCCAGAAGAAGACTTAGGATTAGACCGTTTACTAGAATCCTTGACCAAAAGTAAG
>JAYVGE010000474.1:0-2476 GCA_043772515.1 Flavobacterium sp.
GTTTTATTGGAGCCGCTTTGGGATTGGGGTATTCTTATAGTAAGAAACCTATTTATACGGCGACTTTATCCTTTGCTTTAGAAGATGAAAAATCGGGTGGAGGATTAGGTGGAGCTCTGGGTCTGGCTAGTTCGCTCGGTTTAGATCTTGGTGGTGGTGGTGGTGGTAGTATGTTTACAGGATCTAATTTGACAGAGTTGTTTAAGTCTCGTTCTATGGTAGAACAAACCTTAATGACCCCCGTTACTTCTAATGGTAAAATCATCTCCTTGGCCGAAATGTATATTCAAAATAATAAATGGCGGGAGCGCTGGAATGAAAATCCAAAATTAAAAAACATTCAGTTTTTACCCCATACCAAGCGGAAGTATTTTACACGAGTACACGACAGTATTTTGGGCGGAATGTACGAAAGTTTGTCTAAACAAGGATTGGCAGTAGGTCAAAAAGATAAAAAGATTGCAATCATTACTATTGACATGGCGTCTACTAATGAATTGTTTTCAAAATATTTTTGTGAAGCATTGGCCAAACAAGTTTCCGATTTTTATGTGACAACCAAAAGTAAAAAAGCCCGAATGAATATGGCTATTTTGCAAAGACAAACCGACTCCATTCGAGGGGAACTCAACGGGGCCATTACGGGTGTAGCAGTGGCCAATGACAATACCTTTATGTTAAATCCAGCACTCAACGTGCGTCGTGCTCCATCGGCTCGCAGACAGGTAGATGTGCAGGCGAATACTGCCATCTTAACGGAATTGGTGAAGCAAACAGAATTGGCGAAAGTGACTTTACGCAAGGAAACGCCATTGATTCAGGTTATCGATAGGCCCATTTTGCCTTTGAAAAAAGAGAAGTTTGGAAAAGCCAAAGGATTGGTGATGGGAGGTTTTTTGGCGGGGTTTTTAGTGGTGTTGGGTTTGATTGTGAGACGAATATTTAAACAATTGGTATCGTCGTAGTTTGCAATTTATTAAATCTGTTTTGTTTCTAATCCTATATCAAAGAAAGATCAATTAGTTTTGAGATTAGTACAATTAATAAATTCTAACAAGCCAAATTTAAGCAATTAATAAAGAAAGCAACGATATAATTGAACAATTGAAATTGAAATAAAATGAAACCAAGAATTATTGATTTCCCTAAAATACAAGATCCAAGAGGGAATTTAACTTTTGTGCAGTATCCTAATCAGATTCCTTTTGAGATTCAAAGAACTTTTTGGACTTATGATGTTCCTGGCGGTGGAATTAGAGGAGGGCATGCTTATTATAGACAGCAAGAAATTATTGTGGCCCTGAGTGGAAGCTTTGATGTTATAATTACTAATGCTGATGGAAGTACTGAAAAATTTTCTTTAAATAGAAGTTATTATGGTCTCTATCTACCAGCCAAAACATGGAGGCATATAGAGAATTTTTCTACAAATGCGCTATCATTACATATTTCTAGTGAGACTTTCTCAAAGGAAGATTATATCAGAGATTTTGAAGATTTTAAAAATTTATTGGATGAGCGTTAAGAATAGTGTTTACGAATGTAATCTTTTGCATTTAAAACAAATAGGGGATAGAAATGGTCATATTACAACTGTTAACAATAATGTTGAATTACCTTTTGCCGTAAAAAGGATTTTTTATTTATACGATATTCCCGGTGGAGAATCAAGAGGAGCACATGCTCATAAAGAGTGTCATCAGTTTTTAGTTGCAGCAAGTGGTAGTTTTGAAGTTTTACTGGATGATGGTTTAACTAAAAGACAAGTTTTGTTGAATAGACCCGATTTAGGGTTGCATATTCCACCTGGAATTTGGGCTTCTGAAATTAATTTTTCTAGCGGTTCAATTTGTTTAGTACTAGCTTCACACGAGTATGATGAGAATGATTATTTAAGAGAGTATGAAGATTATTTAAATTTTATTAAATAACAATGAATTATAAAATTCATCGATTAGCAGATGTTCAGACACAAAGTATAGGTGATGGAACCGTGATATGGCAGTTTGTAGTGATATTATCAAAAGCTATAATAGGTGAAAATTGTAATATCAATTGTCAAGTTTTTATTGAAAATGATGTGATTATTGGGGATAATGTCACGATTAAGCCAGGTGTTCAAGTCTGGGATGGGGTTGAGATTGGAGACAATGTATTTGTTGGGCCTAATGTCACTTTTACTAATGATTTAGTACCCCGATCTAAACAGTATCCTGAAGGATTTAAAAAGACAATTGTTCAAAAAGGGGCTTCCATTGGTGCAAATGCTACAATATTGTCTGGAATTGAAATAGGAGAATATGCACTAATCGGAGCTGGAAGTGTTATCACAAAGTCAGTTCCTCCTTACACATTATGGTATGGGAATCCAGCAGTTCAAAAAGGATATGTTACGAAAGAAGGAAAAATATTGGATCTATATTTAAAAGATAAAGAAGGAGATCAATATAAAATTATAGAAGGAAATTTACATCAT
>JAYVGE010000475.1:0-2469 GCA_043772515.1 Flavobacterium sp.
AGTCGTGTTCAAAAGAAATGAAGTGATAGGAAGTTTAATTTGCCTAAATAAATAATGGCTATGCAAAACGAATCACATAGCCACCATTTATTGGAAATACAAGGCAAAGATAATCAAAAATTTAATCTTGAGACTATTTATACAAGAAAACTAAGGAATAGTATTTCAGGAAGAAAAGGAGGTTCTAAGATATCTTATTTTGACCTTATAACTAATCTTAGTAATCCCGCCAAAGAGCCAAAATACAACGCTTACCGAGCGATGGAGACAGGCGACGCAAAACACAATTACAAAACCTCACAGTTCCCAGCATATCCAATTAGTATTGATTACGATGGAGAACCTACAGGTTTATTATGCGTGGATATTGATTTAAAAGATAATCAAAATTTCAAAAATGCGGACGCTATTAAAACGAGAGTTCAGGGGGACGTCTTTATTATGGTTTCATCATATTCGGTTACCGATGGCGTTTTTTTAATCGTAAAATATCCCAATGAGAATGATTTAAAAGCAGTTTTAAAAGCATTAGAGAGTCACTTTATGCTGCAGTACGGATTGAAAATAGATTATCTAGCTGACCTCCCAAGGCTTCGCATAGATAGCTACGATCCAAACCCATATATAAATTGGGAATCACAAGTCTACACAGACGTGGTTATTGAAGCAGCGAAGCCCCAGGCAGCGATCAAACAAAAGGATAAATTTAACCTAGATAGCCACTCGCATAACGGTGCGATAAACTTCAATAACTCAGGGCTTAAAATGTTTGAAGTTATTAATCCATTAAATGAGGCGAAAGGTTTAACGGCAAGCAAAGCAAACGGCAAGGATGAAATTTTCTGCTACCAAGCAACGGGAGTGCATAGCCTTAGAACGGTTGTTGCAAAGTGGCATGATGGTACTATCTTTTTCATCGTTAAATCTTCTTCATTTGCAGAAGAGTGGGGTATCGAGGTTAAGGGATATAACGCTTTTGATTGGTACAAAATTTTGACCGAATATGACAATGAAAAAGCTCTAAGAGAATTAGCAGGTTTAGGGTTTGGATCTTTTGAAGAGCCTACAAAGCTATTAAAGCCAAGCGGCAAAGAAACTTACTCACTTTTCATGGATTTCTTAGAAGCTAAAGGTATAGCCCTAAATTTATTGACAGGAGTTATTGAAATAAACGGTTCGCCTCTTAACGATGTCCATTTGTCGAAGTTTATTGCTGAAATTTCACTACTGAGTGGGAAGAACCAAAGCAAGGATATTTTAAACTCCTGTATTGACGTTTTAGCAAATTCCAACCAGTACCACCCACTTCTAAATTATCTGAACAAATTGGAGCGTCTACCGAAAACGGACTTCACAAAAACGACTGCATTTGATAGATTTATTGATTGTTTTGAGAGCAGCACGCCAAAATCGTTATTCAGAATATACCTTGTTCGATGGCTCTTAGGGTTGTTTGATCTACATATCCATAACCGAATGACCAAGCTTGTATTGTTACTCTCAGGCTTGCAAAATTCGGGCAAAACGAGCTTCGCAAAAAATCTACTACCTGATGAATTAAAAACCTACGGTAAGGTTGTCCAGTATGACTCCTTCAAGGCAGTGGACAACAAGGTTGCTTTATGCTCCACACTTATTGCGGTATTTGATGAAGCAGAAGATATTTTGTCTAAAAATAAAACATTATCGGATTATAAGGCTTTAACTTCAATGTATGATATATCAGAGCGTCGACCATTTAGGAGAAACCCTGAGTTAATGTTTCGTTCGTCAATTATTATGATGACCACCAATGAAAAAAATATCTTAACGGATTCCACAGGCAATACAAGATTTCTTACGGTGGATATACAGTCCTTCGATCTCAAAGAATACCTTAAAATCGACTTAGATTTAATTTGGAAGGAAATACACGAACTACACCTTTTAGGGCAAACGAGCGTATTGACAGACAGCGAACGAGCCTTGCAGACTAATGAGAATGTCAATTTCGAAAGCGAAGATTTTATAGTTGGATTGATTGAGAGTGTTTTTCATAAAGACGAAAACGGGTTTTTAACGTCTACTGAAATTTTAATTGAGCTGGAGAAAAACACAAAACAACTTTTGAGTATTAAACGTATTGGGCAAGCTCTACGAAAAATGGGAATCGAAAGAAAATCAAAACGAGTGGCGGGCGTTCCTAAATACGGTTATGCTCTTAAATTCAATTTTGAAGTGTAGTACCGTTGTAAGGACGTAGTAAATATTAAAATATCTTTTTACTACGTCTTAAGCCAATGAGTACAAAGGCTAACAAGGTTTGTAGTAATGTAGTAAGATTATTTATATATATAGTTATAATAAATATCACATAAGCCTAAACACAAAGGATATATTAGAGAGAGGGAATACACACTTATTTAGACTCCCTAAGGATTTTAGCTACTACATTACAACGTTACTACATTTTATATTTAAAATACTGTT
>JAYVGE010000476.1:0-2462 GCA_043772515.1 Flavobacterium sp.
ATGGATTCTAAAATTTCCTTTACTTGTTTGATATATTCATTAAGAAAGGGGTTATTTCTTACTAAATCATGATCAAATTCCCATTCAGAAATAAAACTCCTAAATGTTTTATAATAAGCCAAACAACGAGTGGCATTCATTTTTCTGACTTGTTCTAAAGGAAGAGGATTGCGTTTTTCAAACTCTTCTTTATATTCGTTTTCCGTAGTCATATAGATAAGATAGTAACCTTTCTAGGGATTTGTCAATATAAAAAAATTAAAAAATATTATTGACTTTTGGTTAATATATTATTACATTATAATATCAATCCCTAATCAATAATATAAAAAATTAAAAAATAAAACCCTAGATTTCTCTAGGGTTCTCTTAGACCTTGGTTAATTAGTAGGTAGGTAGTTAATTAGTTAGTAGGGATCTACATTCTCCAAGTGTAGTTTGCTTTCTTCCGATTCAATGACGGGAGTATGCCCCACCACCTTGGTTTCATCAGGACGGATCACCAAGCGGATACCGAAAGGCTTACCACAAAAGATCACGTTTTCAATGATAGCGAAACCCATAGGGATTTCAAAGGAAGTATAAGCAGCCTTATTGAAAGGGTCGGTAGTCAATGCGGAAGGAGAGGAAGTTTCTCCAGTAGCCAAATTGATAGCCATGGAATAGGTCTTTGAGCCACCATCCCAATAATTTTCCATAGTGTAGGAAGTTGCAAAACGAAGACCAAACTTACGTCCATTATACGACGGGTATGCCTTACGACCAAGGGATTTGATCATATTCAGGGTATTTGGGTTCATAGTCTTTTGGTCAATAGACTTGATATAGGACATTTGGATTTCCTTGGTTGATTTGCTTATTAGTAAGATAGTAACTTATAAGTCACTTGTCAAATGAAAAGAAATTTTGACAACTTTGTTTTAAGTTACTATCTTACTTATATGAAAACTAATTACATTGATTTGAAAATGACTATCAAATTCGATTTGAATAATGCAGTATTCCAGTCCGATCCTGATGAGGAAGTAAATCGGATCTTGGAAGTGATCAAACAACAAATTTTGGTTGGTCCATTGGTTACCATTAACCGCCAAGAACCTTGTAAATTTGGGCACAAAATCATTGATGATTTTGGGAATACTATTGGAAAATGGGAGATTAAAGGAAAGTAAATTCAAAGGACTTGGGAATCTTCCCTAGTCCTTTTTAGTTTTGGTTAGGATTGGTTAAGAGTTGATATTATAATGTAGTAATTCCCTAAACAAATGTCAAAAGAAAAGCCCTTATCGGGAAAGCGTCTGGTTTGTCCTCATAGTGGGCATTCCCCAAGGAGCTATGATCTTCCTCGGTTCAACTCTCTTTCCCCGATAAGGGCTTTTTGGTGTAGGTTTATCGTTACCAAGTTTTATCCTCTTGTGGTTCCCGAAGGCTCCTAGAGGCAGGGCTATTGTCGCCTACATAATTAAGATAGTAACTTTTCAGTCACTTGTCAAACTTCAATTGGAAGATTCTCGAAGGTATTTACAATATTTGTATTCAGGGCTTCCAAGGCTTGAACCTTCATGTCCTCAAAATACCCATCCTTACGGAAATCTTCTTCACTCTTATAAGAACATCCACCAAGATAATCAACTCCCTCGAATCCCTTATACTTAGCGGTCATTTTGACGCAGCACCAAGCCCATTGATTACCGTTATTGAATTGACGGATAATCATGTCCTCGTCTTTGCGATCTTGAACAGGATCATCAGAAACGGTTAGATTACCACGAATATCCATATATTCTGGTTCACATTCAAGGATAAATTCAACTTCGTCGGCTTTGAGCGTTTTGATTTTCATATTAATAAGATAGTAATTTTTGCCCTAATTGTCAGTTAAATTATAGGCATACTCCCATTAATTTTATATTGTTGATCATCAGGTGTAATAATATCCGAGTCATTAATATCAATATCTGGCAGTTCGATGATATTAGAGTCACTGGAAGGAGCTTTAAACAAAGGGGGATGGGATGGACCCCTTAAAATTTCAGGACACTCACGACTAACCCTATTGGTTATTTCCATAATCAATTTTTGATAATTCAATATAGTAATTTTAAAGTTTTCTATTGTTTCATTAGACTTGTTCAATTGTTTAGTAAGTTGAACCTTATCAAACTGAAATTTGATGCAAAAAATAGAAAGAGTAATAACTCCAATAACTAAAATTAACTTCTTAATCATGTTTTTTCTTTGATTTGTAATATTTTATAATAAGGGCTATTCCAGCGATAATAAATCCACCAGGGACAATACAAGCGACAATGAAGGCTAGGATAACCTTAAATTTTTGCATATACTAAATATAGTAATTAAAGTAATATTTGTCAATATATTAAACCTTGACAGAATGGAAAGGAATTACTATATTATTACCAGTTCGGTAGCTTAATGGTAGAGCAGACCCCAAAAGGGTT
>JAYVGE010000477.1:0-2460 GCA_043772515.1 Flavobacterium sp.
TTATTTTGGTTATTCATGATTCGATTAAACAAATAACCGAAGGAACAAATTTACAATCGTTGGCTCATATTTTTGACCATCATTTCTTTCCATGGTCTAAAATCGCCTGCTAAGATATGTTTTCTAGCTTCACGAACCAACCACATATAAAACCCAAGGTTATGTATGGTCGCAATTTGTTTCCCCAAGTATTCATTGGCAGCAAATAAGTGTCGCAAATACGCTTTTGTATATTCGGTATCTACAAAGGTAATACCCATTTCGTCTATTGGAGAGAAATCGGCTTCCCATTTTTTGTTCTTAATATTGATGGTTCCGTTTGCCGTAAACAACATACCGTTTCTGGCATTACGTGTTGGCATTACACAGTCGAACATATCAATTCCAAGAGCAATATTTTCTAAAATATTTATAGGAGTCCCCACGCCCATCAAGTAACGAGGTTTGTCTTCTGGCAAAATTTCGCAAACCACCTCGGTCATAGCATACATCTCCTCGGCAGGCTCCCCTACAGAAAGTCCGCCAATAGCATTTCCTTGCTGACCAGCGTTCGCAATATATTCTGCCGATTGCTGCCGCAAATCTTTATAGCAACTTCCTTGTACAATAGGAAAAAAAGTTTGGTCATAATCGTACTTCACAGGTACTTTCCCCAAATGATTGATACATCTATCCAACCAACGGTGCGTCATGTGCATCGAGCGTTTGGCGTAATTATAATCACAAGGATAAGGCGTACACTCATCAAAAGCCATAATAATATCGGCACCAATGGTACGCTGAATTTCCATGACATTCTCGGGAGTAAAAAAATGATACGAACCGTCGATATGCGATTTAAACTTCACTCCTTCTTCCTTAATCTTTCTGTTTGCAGAAAGCGAATAGACTTGATATCCTCCCGAATCGGTCAGAATATTGCGATCCCAATTCATAAATTTATGCAATCCTCCCGCTTTTTCCAAAATTTGGGTTTGCGGACGTAAGTATAAATGATAGGTGTTACCCAAAATAATATCGGGATTTATGTCTTGTTTCAATTCTCGTTGATGCACTCCTTTTACTGAGGCAACTGTTCCAACAGGCATAAAAATAGGAGTTTCAATCACACCGTGATCTGTAGTAATCGTTCCCGCTCTCGCTTTAGATTGGGGATCTTTTTGTAATAAATCGAACTTCATAAACACGTTTTTCTCCCGACCGTTCGGGACGGCAAAGATAGGCTAATTTGAAAATTAGAGAATTACTTATTCAAAAAATAATACAAGATTTATAAAACACCGTTTTCTGACTTTCAATTTGGGATTGAAAATCTAAATTTTAGGAGTTTTTTTTTCTTTTTGGGAGGGAGGGGAGGCGTGCCCTAAAGGTCGGAATATCCACTCTATCTTTTGTTTCATTTCATTCTATAAAAGGATGCCGTTACTATCCCTCACGCAAGAAAATCTCAATTTCTAAAACTAAAATCATTTAACAATTCAGAAAAAGCATCACAACTGATATAAAAAACAATATTATAGAATTTACACCCAGTGCAATTAGGAGTTCCTGAATAAAAGCTTCTTAAAAACATGCCTAAATTATAGTCAAAAAACTTATTAGAAAAATATATAATTCTTGTTTTTTTATCTTGTTGGTATGAGAACTGCGTATATACTTTACAACTAACTGTTCTTAGTCGGATATAAATCTTCTTCAATCGCCAGCAAACACAATAACTAACAATTATCCCTACAGTTGTTGCTATTATTCTAAAAAAAACAATCAACACATTTACAAACTGAAGATTAAATGCTATCGTTATTCCTTAGAATTTGAAATTTCCTTTGTTTTTTTTGAGATTCTCATTGAGATTACTTTTTTGAAATTGCTATTGAAATCATTTGTCTTACGCCAAAATAAAAATTACTTTTGCATCAGTTTAACTTTTACACACAAAATGAAGCCTAACACACAACAATTAAACGATTTAACTATCCAAGTCAGAAGAGATATTCTTCGTATGGTTCACGCTGTAAATTCAGGTCACCCAGGAGGTTCTCTAGGTTGTACCGAATTTCTTGTCGCACTATACCAAAACCTAATGGATCGCAAAGAAGGATTTGACATGGACGGAATTGGAGAAGATCTTTTCTTCCTTTCAAACGGTCACATTTCTCCAGTATTCTATAGCGTTTTAGCAAGAAGCGGTTATTTTCCGGTAAAGGAATTAGCCACTTTCCGTCTTATTAATTCAAGATTACAAGGACACCCAACCACTCATGATAATTTACCAGGAGTGCGTATCGCATCTGGATCATTGGGTCAAGGATTGTCTGTAGGAATTGGTGCTGCACAGGCCAAAAAGCTAAACGGTGACAACCATATCATTTACACCCTTCACGGTGATGGCGAATTACAAGAAGGTCAAAACTGGGAAGCAATCATGTATGCTTCTGCTAAAAAAGTTGACAACCTTAT
>JAYVGE010000478.1:0-2435 GCA_043772515.1 Flavobacterium sp.
CTTATCTTTTCGCCCGCGAGTTGCTGCGAAACTGGCATAACGCTTTCAGATTCGCTAACCAATATATCCTGTCGCACTTCAACCGAAAAAGTATGATGGCCATGTATATTTTGATTAACCTGTAAATGACTGAAATTTTTAATTATTGTTTCGCCTATTTTTATTGTTGTTACTGTTTGTAATGCCATTTTTATTTGTTTCGTTTGATTTATGTTATGATTTAAATCTTTTTTAAGTGTTCTATGTTTTTATAGTTAAAAACCTAATGTTTTCATCATCAATTTCTCGATCACCTCCAAATGTTCCTTCGCATTTTTCTGTGCCAAAATCGGAGGATCCTCTACCTGCACCTCTCGAACAAAAATCGTCATCAAAAAACGATTGCCCTTTATTAACCTTCGTAACTATTTCAACGTGAATACCGCCAAAAGCCACTATATCCCCTCTCTCTACATCTTTTTTATCAACGGACTTAAAAGGGCCTTTGGCTTCCCAAATATCTTTCGCCGAATAATATTTACCTCCATTCATTTGTTTATATCCTGCCATAAACAAAGCTTCTCCCACAAATATATTACAAGCCCATTTAGCATTTTTACCATAATTAACTACAAAATAACCATTAGACCATAAATTATTATTGGCGTTCCTAAATTTTTCATAATTTTTTAGGTTCACCTCAGTCTCTTTCACATCTGCCAGATCAAGTAAATATATTTTCTGAGCTTTCGTAAAGAAGCTTTTACTGTTCCAATCTCTAATGAAATTTGCCGCAGTAGGAAATTTTGATACTTTTGGACTACTATCTTTCAAATTCTCATTTGTTGTTAAAACATATCCTTTATTATTATAGAAATCTCTATAACTGTTCATCATTTTGTAATCATTGCCTAATTCATCTGCTTTACTTGCTATTTTTTCTATTGCCATAATTTTATTTATCTATAAGCTTAATTATCAATAATTATAATGATAACAGTGTGTCGTTAAATTGTTCATTTTTAATTATTTTACCTTTTAAAAAAGTTGTTCTTTTGGTTTTATTCTTTAAATAATAATAAACCATAGAATCCTCTTTTGTCTCATAAACCTCGTTTAAATTCCCAAAAATTTTTACCATATACATTCCACCTTTAGAGTTGTGAAAGATTTGTTTAGTTGTTGAACCTCCAGATAAATAATAATTCTTTTCAATATACATACCCACATACCTGTCTTTTAGTATCGCTCCTTCTCGAAATATTGTGTCATCACTAAATTCTTTATAATAACCGGTACCTTCTTTGCCAAAATTTTCTTTATAAAGAATTTTCCCTTTTTCGTCATAACACACATATTCTCCCCTGTAATTATAGCTCCTGTGCAGTGTATAGACTCTGGCCAAAACGTTATTCAGATGATACTCCTTCTGGATCCCTTCTTGTTCTCCGTTGACAAAATGATAGACCGAAATGAATTTGCCATTAGAACGATTATAATTTATTACGAAACCATCCAACTCTCCTTTATCATTATAATTTTCTTCGATATCCAAAGCATTATCAAAGTACGATTTCCATAAACCAACCTTTTTGTGGTTTTTAATTTTACCAGTTGCATAATAATCGTCTGTGTATGCTCCATACATTCTATAATAACCATCCTTTTTTACATAATTGCTATCTTTTTCAAATAAAAGAATCGTATCTATAGGGGTTTTGCACAAAGTATCTTTGTATAGAATATATTTGTCTTGCCAATGTTCAGGTTCTTTTTTACAGCCAATTGAGAGTAAAAGAAACAGAGACAAAGACGATTTTATAAAATATTGCACCTTATTTTTTTTCATTATCTAAATATTGTATTTGGTTTTTCATCCTAATACTATCTTTAAGAATTTTTCCAATTATTCTCAAATAAAGTGTTCCCTATTTTTATTTCATTGGATGTTATTAAGATTTTAGTAACCATTGGAGTAACGCCTTCACTACGAAAGCTTTCGTGAAACGAAATACAATACCCTTTCTTGAAAACTACATTTTTCATGGTGCTCATTGCATCTCTACGATAAAAAATAATTTTCCCGTCTTTGACACTCGTTTGTGAAACCATCCAATCCGAAAACAAATCGGTTTGGGTGCTCTCTACTACCAACTTAATTTGTCCGCCCGTGGCTTTGTTTGCTGGTTTTCCGTTATTGTCAGTGCTTTGGGCAAAGGTTACGTCAAATTCCAAAACGTTAAAAACTTCACTGTCTAATTCTAATTTTGCTAAAAAACTCATTTGTATTTTTTTATTAGTTATTTACTCTAAAGTGTACTTGCCAAATCATCATTTTTAACCCTTAAATACTTTAAAATGAATTAAAAACAATATTTTTATTGTCTAAATTCGTTTTGAATTTAAGGGTCATTCGTTTTAAAAAAAAAAAAAAATTTTAAAAAAAAAAAAAAAAA
>JAYVGE010000479.1:0-5817 GCA_043772515.1 Flavobacterium sp.
ATGCAATAATAGCAACCCCAAAAGGATCTAACTTCTTGTTCATAGCTGTTAGTGCGCCAGACATAGCAAATGCCATGGTTCCGATAAGATCTAATAAATGAAACATTATTACTTAAAATTACGATGGAGACAAAAATATACAATTTTAAACGCATTACTAATTTAAACGCTATTTTTTACAAGGAAACCACATTTAGAAATATAGTACTGAATTATACCAATTAGCAAAAATTAATTCAGGTAAATTATATCACACTCTATTTGGCATTACATAAAATCCATTTTCTGCGTCTTGACATCCGTCAATCTGTGTCATCCACGTTTAACAGCCCCTTAGGAGGCAGTTATCAAATGTAAAAATCTCCCTTTCTTAAAATTAGTAGCTAAAAAACAATTAAAATCACTTAAAGATTCTCTGCTATTTAAAAGCGATCTCCCCGATTATTTATCCTTTTTACAACATCAAATAATCGAACAAAAATTTAAAAAAACATAGTATCTTAGCCCCTTACTAATCCATAGCTTCTTTTCCCTTGAAACAAATCACAAGCATTCAAAATCCTTTTATAAAAGCATTGGTACTTTTGCAAGAAAAAGCAAAAGCACGCAAACAATCTGGAACGTTCTTGATTGAAGGACAACGCGAAATTGCAATTGCCATAAAAGGAGGATATGAAATAGAAACGATATTGTTTTTGCCAGAATTGATTACCACAATCGAGATCAATAAACTGATGCAACAAGAGGTAGAAAAAATCGAAATCAACAAAGACGTTTACCAAAAACTTGCCTATCGGGACACCACCGAAGGAATTTTGGCAATAGCCAAAACAAAATCGATGCACTTGTCTGATTTAAAACTATCCGAAAACCCATTAATTCTTGTTGCCGAAGCCCCCGAAAAACCAGGGAACATTGGGGCATTATTACGAACCGCCGATGCAGCCAAGCTCGATGCCGTACTTATAGCCAACCCAAGAACCGATTTGTACAACCCAAATATCGTTCGTTCTAGCGTAGGTTGTCTGTTTACCAACCAAATTGCCACTGGAACAACGCAAGAAATTATTGCTTTCTTGAAAGAGAGAAAAATCAATTTTTATAGTGCTACATTACAAAACGCCACCTCCTACCACACACAGGATTTTACCTCTCCAACCGCATTGGTTGTCGGTACAGAAGCCACCGGTCTCTCACAAGAATGGCGAGATGCAGCTACCCAAAACATTATTATCCCTATGCAAGGCGAAATAGACAGCATGAATGTTTCGGTTGCCGCAGCCATTTTAATTTTCGAAGCCAAAAGACAAAGAGGTTTTTAGAATTCAGGCGAGTGTAGGCAGATGTAAAGATGGTAGAATTAATCTTTTTGAAATTATTTTTATAAAATTGAAATCGCTATTGATTTTTGACATTGTTATTCCATTTTCCTTGCTTATTTCTTAAATTATTGTTATTTTTAGAAAATTGAACCCTTGCAATTATGATGGAAATAGATATCGAAAAGGAAAATAAAGCTATCGCTCAAGAATACAAAGAGTTACTACGAATAAGTTACCAAACTTTGTCTACCGAAGACAAAAAACTCATTCGTAAAGCTTTTGATGTTGCTGTAGAAGCACACAAAGATCAACGCCGTAAATCTGGCGAAGCCTACATTTTTCATCCTATTGCAGTTGCAAAAATTGTTGCTTCCGAAATTGGCTTGGGAGCCACCTCTATTGCTGCCGCATTAATGCACGATGTAGTCGAGGACACACCCACAACGGTCAAGGATATTGAGCGTTTATTCAATCCAAAAGTAGCACAATTGGTCGAAGGGTTAACAAAAATATCTCTGGTTCAAAAGGATTTGAACATTTCGATGCAAGCCGAGAATTTTCGTAAAATGTTGTTAACACTCAACGACGATGTACGTGTAATTCTTATAAAAATAGCCGATAGACTGCATAATATGCAAACTATGGACTCGATGGCAGAGCACAAACAAGAAAAAATAGCTTCCGAAACCTTATATATCTACGCACCTCTCGCCCATCGTTTGGGGTTGTATAAAATAAAGAACAAACTAGAAGATTTAGGTCTAAAATATACAGAACCATCTATATACAACGACATTGTAAGCAAAATAAAAGAAACCAAAGAAGAACAAGATGCTTATATCAAAGATATTTCTGATGTACTAACGACATCCTTGGATATCGAAGGAGTAGAATACGTTATAAAAGGGCGCCCAAAATCGATTTATTCCATCCGTAGAAAAATGATGGCACAAAACGTAAGCTTCGATGAAGTTTACGACAAATTCGCTCTGCGTATTGTTTACAAATCAAATCTTCACGATGAAAAATTCTTGGCATGGAAAATTTATTCTATCGTCACCGATCATTACAGACCTAGCCCTAGCCGCTTGCGAGACTGGATTTCGTCTCCAAAATCTACGGGTTACGAGGCGTTGCACATTACGGTTATGGGACCAAAAGGAAGATGGGTAGAAGTACAAGTTCGAAGTGAACGCATGGACGAGATTGCCGAAAAAGGCTATGCTGCACACTACAAATATAAAAATGGCACCGCCGAAGAAAATGGCCTAGATGTCTGGCTCAATCTATTAAAAGAAGCCCTAGAAAATTCTGAAATTAGTGCCGTAGATTTTGTAGAAGATTTTAAAATGAATCTGTACTCCAAAGAAATCTACATTTTTACACCAAAAGGAGAAATAAAATCCCTCCCAAAAGGGGCAACATCACTAGATTTTGCTTTCAGCATTCACTCAGAAATCGGAATAAAAACCCGCGGAACTCGTGTAAACGGAAAATTAGTACCCTTAAATTACGAACTAAAAAGCGGTGACCAAGTCGAAATTATCACCTCTCAACATCAAAAACCTACCATCAACTGGTTGGATTACGTAACTACATCAAGAGCCAAAAACAAAATTAGAAATGTCTTAAACGAAGACACCAAAAAAATTGCAGAAGACGGAAAAGAAGTGCTTACTCGCAAACTAAAACATCTTAAAATTAACTTAAACGAATCTTCAATCAATGAGTTGGTCAATTTTTTTAAACTAAAAACCAGTTTAGACCTATTTTACAGAGTAGGAATTGGCGCTATCGAAAACCAACAACTCAAAGACTATGCCGCTCAAAAAAGCAATACTTTAATTAATTTCTTCAAAAACAAAATAAAGCGTTCCCCTAGTAATACTGCCGAAATCGACATTCATAAGCAAGTATTGAGTAGTAATTATGACATGCTAGTTTTTGGCAAAGCCCAAGACAAACTAGATTACAAATTATCAGCCTGCTGCAACCCTATACCTGGAGACGACGTTTTTGGTTTTGTAACCATAAACGAAGGAATAAAAATTCATAAAAAAGATTGTCCAAATGCCATTGCAATGCAATCTAATTATGCCTACAGAATCATGCAGGCCAAATGGATTGACTCATCACAACAAGATTTCAAAGCCATCCTTAATATTGTAGGAATGGATTCCTTAGGACTTACTAATGAGCTAACAAAAGTAATTTCGAGTAATATGAATGTCAATATTCAAAGCATTTCTTTGAGCGGTGAAGCAGGAATTTTTAAAGGACAAGTAGCTGTAATTGTTCAGAACATTACCCTTTTGAAGAAACTAATCGAAAACATCAAAAAAATTGATGGAATTGACAAAGTAACTCGAGTTTATAAAAATTAAGAACAATAAACATTTGAAACAGGTATTTTGAATAGAACAAACCCTTTTCAAATTTATTAGAAAAAAATATTTAACTTCAGATTAAAAAAAAACGTCCACCCTAGTAATTAGGAGTTCAAAAATAGATTATTTACAGATTTTTTTTATATTTACTTTCAAAGAGAAAGTCTTTCGACAATAGCCTTTTCACATTAACACAATTTGATTATATTTGCAAGATATGACACTCATTTCTATAGACAACAACAAAAACCAAGAAATTGTAAAAAATGTTTTTACAATGTATCTTGAAAAAAAAGGACATCGCAAAACGCCTGAACGTTATGCAATACTCCAAGAAATATACGACAATGAAGATCATTTTGATATAGAAAATCTGTATATTAAAATGAAAAACAAAAACTACCGTGTCAGTAGAGCAACACTATACAACACTATCGAATTACTACTGGATTGTGCTTTGGTTCGAAAACACCAATTTGGACAAAACCAAGCGCACTACGAAAAATCGTATTTCGACAAACAGCACGACCATATTATTATGACCGATACTGGCGAGGTTATAGAGTTTTGTGACCCCAGAATACAAATCATAAAAAAAACGATTGAAGAAATTTTTGATATCGAAATTACCAATCATTCTTTATATTTATACGGAAATAAAAAAACTCCGAAAGCAGAAGATACGATTTAGAAAAAATTTAACGACAAATAACATACAGAATGACCGTAGATTTATTATTAGGATTACAATGGGGTGATGAAGGAAAAGGAAAAATTGTTGACGTTCTTACATCAAATTATGATATTATTGCTCGTTTTCAAGGAGGTCCAAATGCAGGACACACTTTAGAATTTGACGGAATAAAACATGTTTTAAGAACTATACCGTCTGGAATTTTTCATAAAACAGCTGTAAACATTATTGGAAACGGTGTAGTTATTGATCCTGTAGTATTTCAAAAAGAAATTGAGGGACTAGCAAAATTTAATTTAGACATTAAAAGTAAATTAATTATTTCTAGAAAAGCACATCTAATTTTGCCTACACACCGCTTACTTGATGCCGCTTCTGAAGCATCAAAAGGAAAAGCAAAAATTGGCTCGACGCTTAAAGGTATTGGCCCAACTTACATGGACAAAACAGGAAGAAACGGACTAAGAGTTGGCGATATAGAATTGGAAGATTTTAAAGAAAGATACCGTGCTTTGGCCAACAAACACGAAGAAATGATCAAGTTCTACGATGTTGCCATTCAATACAACTTAGAAGAATTAGAAAAGGAGTTTTTTGAATCTATCGAAGAATTAAAAAAATTAGATTTTATAGATAGCGAAGAATATTTACACCAAGCTCAAAAAGCTGGTAAATCTATCTTGTGCGAAGGTGCTCAAGGATCTTTATTGGATGTCGATTTCGGAACCTATCCTTTTGTAACATCATCAAACACTACCGCTGCTGGTGCTTGTACTGGTTTAGGAATTGCTCCAAACAAGATAAAAGAAGTATACGGAATTTTTAAAGCTTATGTAACTCGTGTAGGTAGTGGTCCGTTCCCAACAGAACTTTTTGATGAAGATGGTGCTACTATGGCAAAAATAGGAAACGAATTTGGATCGGTTACAGGAAGACAAAGACGTTGCGGATGGTTGGATTTGGTTGCCCTAAAATATGCCGTACAAGTAAATGGAGTTACCCAATTGATGATGATGAAAGGCGACGTTCTTTCTGGGTTTGAAAACTTGAAAGTGTGTACCGAATACAACTACAAAGGAGAAACCATCTCTCATTTTCCGTACAATATCGAACCCGAAAATGTAACTCCTGTTTACAAAGAGTTCAAAGGTTGGCACGCAGATTTAACAGGGATGACTACCTACGATCAGTTACCCTCTGAATTAAAAGAATACATCGAATTTATAGAAAAAGAAGTTGAAGTTCCTATAAAAATTGTTTCTGTAGGTCCAGATAGAAAACAAACTATTCTGAAGTAAAATTATTTAACGCTCTGAAAATTCAGAGCGTTTTTTTTAGTTCATAAACCAATCCCAACAAATGAAAAATCCAGCTATTAACATACAAAAAACCGAATTACTTTCTGATAATTGGT
>JAYVGE010000480.1:0-5810 GCA_043772515.1 Flavobacterium sp.
ACGGTAATCAGAATTAATCTTAAAAACTGATAATAAAAAAACCCCGTGAACTAATAAAAGTTCTCGAGGTTTAGTTGTGAAATTCACAGAACAAGTTCTGCAAATTTAGTTTTTTTTCTAAGTAAAAAAAATATAATTGAAATATTTTCTTACAATTTTATTTTTGATTACATTTAACCCGTTGGGTGTTATTTGATATAATTTTCTGTTATACTATCTAACAAGGAATATTTATGATATTTTTATAAATATAAGTACATATTACTACTAATTAAGCCGTCATAATAAGCCATAAAAACATATTAATAAGATTTTTAGGTGATTGTATAATATGTTAGCAGGTGAAAATAGTGATAATTTAATCACAAATTATTTCTATTTAATAAGCAAACCATTAGTTTTGCGCCCTAATTTAATAAAGCACTATCGTGAAAGATTTAATCGAAAAAATCAACGCCGAAATCGAAACATTTAAAACAGAATCTGAATCACTCATTGAGAAAGGTGTCAAAGCAGCCGGACCGAGAGCCCGTAAATCAAGTTTGGAGCTTGAAAAACTATTCAAAGAATTTAGAAAAGTCACTGTATCAGACTCAAAAAAATAATATTTTTGTTAAAAACAAACCTCGCTTAAAATGACTCAAGCGAGGTTGTTTTTTTTTCTACCGATTTAGATTTTTAGAGCGGTTGTGCAACAGCTACCGCTATTGCGCGTTCGTACTTCTTAATTTAATATATTTAATTGATTAAAATATGGATACTTAAGCCAGATTTCTTTATCACCAATTGCTATAAATCTATATTTTGCTCTTGTTATAGCTACATTTAATAAATTAGGTTTTTGAGATGCCCAACTTGCAGCACCTTTTGTTGTTTCATCTAAACCAAGACACAAAATAACCCCTTCGGCTTGTTTTCCTTGAAAAGTATGTACTGTACCAATATGACTTTTCAACCAATTTGCCATAACTTCCGTATCGATTTCTCTATGTTTTTTTACTTCATTGATTAAAATTTTAAAAAGAAAAGTATTAAGTTGATAGCTTATCTCACTAAAAGGAGTAATAACAAAAACATCTGGAAGGTCTTTATTAATTGCAATTTCATTAATCAATATATCTTTTATTTTATCTGCTTGTTGTTGTACAAAATGTCTTCCTTCAACATTCCCTTTACAATGAATAAATGAAGTTTGAAAATTTACATTGACTACTTTTGGTTTTGTAGTTGAGCAAAACATTGTATTGTCGTAAGCTATATTATTTGATATTTCGAACATAGGACTAATACACCTTCTGTGTACTCTTAATGGAATTCCAATCCATTCTTTTTTGCTATTAATTGTAAGGTAAGAACCTAATGGGTTAATTCTATCAGACATAGATTGCACCGATAATTCTGAATTTATTTGATTATTGTTTAATTCAAAATATTTACTAATGTTGTCAGTGATTGAATTTGGAATAGTTACTACTGGTTCTATTTGAAATGGGTCACCGACTACACCAACACGCTTAGAACGCCAAATAGCACCCGCTGCTGCTTGTGGAATTGCTTGACCTGCTTCATCAATAAATAACCAAGGGATATCTTCTTTGTCTAAATCTTTAAACATTGTTTGAATAGAAGCAAAGGTTGAAGAAACAACAGGAATTACTAAGAAAAAAGTATCCCACATTGCCTTTATCTCTTCTTTTGTTGCTTTAGATTCTCCTTTCAAGTATTCGAAAAATCCTGCTAGCGTTGTTGATATTCTACTTGAAGTTGAATTAGCAGTTAAAATAAAAACCTCATTTAACTTAAGAGCCAGTATAAATAATTCAGATTGCAATTTCTTTAATTTATTTGAGTACCAAGGACAAGATTCTTGAGATTGCTTAGATTCTACATTTATCCAAAAATCAGTATCGGCATAATTGTTTTTTAATTCTAATTTTGCTTCGTCTGTTTTCTCGGTTAATATATTTAGACTTTTAGTTAGAGACACTTTGTCTTTTTGGTATTTTTCTTTTAAGGATTCTAACCGTTTGTAATTAGTTTCTAAATTTTGAAAAATTGAATTTTGTAGCGTTAATTCGTCAGAAACATTATTATAAATATTCAAAGCAGATTCTAGCGCTTTTTTATAAGTATTTCTTTTGTTCTTATTAAACCAATATGTAAGGAAGCTTGGTTTACTACCTTTAATAACTGATAGTTCATAAATAATTTCCTTTTTACGCTTTTCTAATTTTTCTAATTTTATATTTTGTTCTTCATACTTTCCTTTTGCCTTTAAAAACTCGTTTCCAGTATTTTCTAAATCTTTAATTACTTGAAAATGTAATCTTTTAGTATCTATAAAGCTTTCATACTCGCTCTTTAAATTTTCTAATCTTTCTTTTTCTATCGTAACCTCTTTTAGTTTTGAAGTAAATGAAGACTTGACTTTTTCCCAAACGGAAATATCTAATATTTTATCTTCTTTTAATGTTTTTTGTAAGTCTTTAAAGTCATTATTAAACCACAAACTACTTACGAGGCTATTTCTATTTTGTTTATTCCCTAATACAGCAGAAATTATTCCCCAATTATCTTTATCAATACAATTTTCAGCAACATTTTTAAAGTATTCAATTTCTGAAGAATATTGGCTCGATACCTCCTCCTTTAATGGTAATTCTTTTGAAATATTTTCAACAGCTCCATTGTTGGATGATGCTATTACAATACCCGCGTTAGTTATTGATTCTATTGGAGAGTATAGCCAAGGAGAAAATTTTTCGCTGATTTCTAATTTGCCAATTTTTGCAAAAGCATCAGATGGTTTTTTGATTTTTGAAAGTTCTTTTGCTCTTTTTACAATTATTGGAGCTATAATATCTCTTAACAATGTGGTTTTACCTGTACCTGGAGGACCATTAACTGAAAAGATTCCTTCTTGGTCGCTATCTGAGAGTTTATTAAAAATATTGTTTACTGCATATTGTTGCATTAAGCTCAATGTATAATCAGAAGGCCAACAACCATCAGGGTAATTACTAGGAGTTAAGTTCCGCCTTAAATTGTCAATGTTCTTAGAAATATCAATTCTTTCAGATTTTTTATTTAGACTACCTCTTAAATAATCTAAAAACGCTTTTGGAATTTTTTTTACATCAAATTCTGATATGATTTTTTCTAGGTCTTTTATGTAAAAACTGTTTAGAATATCTGTTGTAGATTTATTATCAACATTTTTTTTAGGAATAAATTTTTCAACTCGTTTGATATAAATGCTTTTATTGGGCTTAATACTCCAGTCTATGATAGATTCAATTTTTTCTTGAAATCGTAGTAATTGATTTTTATTAGTAACTGTACAAACTTCAATAACTTCATTTTCTGAATTAGTTATAGTTTCTTTAAAAATTAAATCAATTTGGTGTATTAATTCTTCTTTAATATTTTCAAAAACTTCCGACCATTTATCGATTTTTATTTTATCTTTTTCTAATTGACTTAATGCCCACGGTAAAGTAGAAATCCCAAATGAATCATTTATATATTTTCCTTCAATATCTAAGTTTAAGGATGCAAAGCAAATTTTAGAGCTTCTAAAATTCTCATCTTTTGACGTGTCTTTAAAATAATCTTTTACAAATTTGTTTACTTCATAAGAGTCAAATACACCTAAATATATTGTATATTCTATTGTTTTTTCTGGATTATTACTGTTTAATGGAATTTTCCAAGGTTCACGCTCATCTAATATATCAATATCCTTTCCTTTTGGTATTGGAGCAGGACTAAAGTGTTCTAATTTATGCCAACAAGACAATAAGTTTTTATATTCGTTCATTTATATCGATGGTTTTTATTGTTTGACACAAAACGTTATCGAGATCGGAGAAGTTTTCCTTTGTTGCGTTTACGGCAGGAAAAAAATTCAATCTAGTGTTGTAGGATGTTATCCCTTTTTATAGATAATATTTAAGTTAGGTATGAAATTTTCTAGATTAATAATTTTTATTGTACTGTACCAAACTTACAAAACCATTTTTATTTTTCTTTACGGTTTCCCTCAATATCAAATATGTAGTGTAAAATAAAAAAGATGCATAATGCATCTTTTTTATTTTTTTGTCTTACTAACGAAATCGTCGTTTATCTTAGAACCATATTTTCCCTCTATTAATTTAAAAAAATCCGATAATGCTATTTTTCTATAAAAACAAATAATAGCTAATGTTGACATTGGAATTCTATACCCATCATTATCTTTAATTTTTTTTAAAACGTGTGGATGTACTCCATATTCTTTGCTTTGTGAAAGATTCGATTTATTATCCATAATCCATTCACTATTAATATAATTGCAAATGAATTTATCTAGCAAAAATACTTTTGCTAATTCCTTATCACTAGAAGTTTCATTATTTATTGCTTTTTTTGCCATATGAGCAAATAAAAAAAATATTTACGATTTTAATTGGCACGATAGTGCCAGTTTCGCATTTTTTCATTAAGTTTGTAATTGAATCCATATATTTGCGATACTTCTTATAAAATATTTGAAGCATTCGCTTTGAATCTCGCGTTAGAAAACTGGTAATTTTATAGAAACGAGATGATAAGTTAAGATGCTCACGACCATGGCGTGGGCTCACTTATTGTTTCCGGGTATACCAGTACCTCTAGCGCAGTAAGCTGAGTTCCATGCCATTTTTTTGTCTAATATTTTGGCAAAACTCAACTTTAATTCTTAGCACCGCTTCTTCATTTTTCATAGTCTCGCAATACCCTTAATTAATTGAATTAGTTGGGAAAGGCACTGCCACCGTCTGGCTGCAACAGGCAACGGCAGTAGGCTTTCCTTTTAAAAAACCTTTAAATCAAATGCCTATGCAATAAAAAAAATATCATCCACTCTTTCAGTCATCCGTTAAACTTTCGACTTTAAGTCTTATAAAAAAGGCCCTCTAACCCGCCGGCAAGCAAGAGTAGAGGACCATAGCAAACAAAACTAACATTTCATTTAAATAACCCAATATTATGAAAACTTTTTCATTAAACAAAGGTTTGGTGGCACTTTGGTATCCGTTTATTTTCGGATTTTACCTCTTCTGTACGCCAGCTTTAGCACGGAACACCTTAAAATTTTCCGTGTCACAACAACAATCTCAGGTCAATGGTACCGTAAGCGATGGCACTAGCCCGTTATCGGGCGTGAGTATTTCCGTAAAAGGACAGCAAAAAATGGTCGTTTCTGATTTCGACGGCAAATACGTCATAACAGCATCTCCCGACGATATTCTTATTTTTACTTATGTGGGATTTAAGACCGCTACAATTCCTGTTGGTGGACGTTCAGTAATTAATATCAAAATGCAGGAAGACGCAACTGCTCTACAGGAGGTCAAGATCAATGCAGGCTACTATTCCGTAAAGCAAAGTGAACGCACGGGGAGCATTGCCAGAATCACAGCAAAAGATATTGAAACCCAACCTGTCACTAATGTGCTGGCAACTATGCAAGGCCGCATGGCAGGTGTAAACATCATACAAACCACGGGAGTTCCCGGAGGTGGTTTTGACATTAAAATTAGGGGGCAAAATAGTATCCGTAGTGATGGAAATTCTCCATTGTATATCATAGACGGTGTACCCTATGCTTCAGACCCTATTGGTTACAATCAAACTTCCTCAACATTTCCTACCGTCACCAGTCCTTTAAACAGTATTAATCCTGACACTATTGAAAGCATTGAAATATTAAAAGATGCCGATGCCACAGCCATCTATGGGTCTAGAGGCGCTAATGGAGTTGTGCTAATTACTACAAAAAAGGG
>JAYVGE010000481.1:0-5798 GCA_043772515.1 Flavobacterium sp.
ATAAATGGAAATGAATACCAATATAGCTTTAGTTTTAGTTCTTGCTCCTTTTTTAGGATTTTTAATCAATGTTTTCTTTGGGAAAAGCTTAGGAAAATCAGTTTCTGGCGTTATCGGAACACTTTCGGTAGTGGTTTCATTCGCCGTAGCGATTTACTTTTTCCTTCAAATCAATCAAACCAAACAACCCATTAGTATTCAATTATTCGATTGGATACAAATTAGTAATTTTAAGGTGAGTTTTGGTTTCCTTTTGGATCAATTGTCCCTTTTATGGTTGCTTTTTGTAACGGGAATTGGCTCTTTGATTCATTTATATTCGATAAGTTATATGCATGATGACCAGAAAACACATTCTTTCTTCGCTTATCTAAATCTGTTTATCTTCTTCATGATCACATTGGTAGTAGGCAGTAACTTATTAGTGATGTTTATCGGTTGGGAAGGCGTTGGACTTTGTTCGTACCTATTGATTGGATTTTGGTATAAAAATCAAGCCTTCAATGATGCCGCAAAAAAAGCGTTTATCATGAACAGAATCGGAGATTTAGGCTTATTGATTGGGATTTTTATTCTAGGAAGTTTATTCTCTACTTTAGATTTTGCCACATTAAAAACGGCAATTGCAAGTTCTACAAATTTAGACGGCTATTGGTTAGGGGCTGCTGCATTTGCTCTGTTCATCGGAGCTTGTGGAAAATCGGCTCAAATTCCTTTATACACTTGGTTGCCTGACGCAATGGCGGGCCCTACTCCAGTTTCGGCATTGATTCACGCAGCTACAATGGTTACTGCTGGTATATTCATGATTACAAGATTAAATTTCTTATATAGTATTGATCTCCCAAGTATGCATTTGGTAAACGACATCATTGCAATTGTTGGAGCCGTTACTGCTTTGGTTGCTGCAACGATTGGTTTGGTTCAAAATGACATCAAAAAAGTACTGGCCTACTCTACTGTTTCTCAATTAGGTTTAATGTTTTTGGCTTTGGGTTTAGGTGCTTACGAAGTAGCCGTTTTTCATGTTATTACACATGCCTTCTTCAAAGCTTGTTTATTCTTAGGTTCAGGATCTGTAATTCATGGTTTACATGGAGAGCAAGATATGCGTAAAATGGGTGGTTTAAAAAAAGCGATGCCAATTACTTTTTGGACCATGCTTATTGCTTCGTTAGCCATTTCTGGAGTACCATTGTTTTCAGGGTTTTTCTCGAAAGATGAAATCTTAATGATTGCTTTCCACCAAAATATTACGCTTTGGTTTGTAGCTTCAATCGCTTCACTAATGACCGCTTTCTATATGTTTAGATTAATGTTCTTGACGTTCTTTAAAGATTTTAGAGGTACCCAAGAACAAAAACACCATTTGCATGAAAGTCCATCATTAATCACATTCCCTTTAATAGTATTGGCTATTTTGGCAACTATTGGCGGACTGATTAGTTTACCAATTCCACATTACAACTGGTTGAACGGTTATTTAGCTCCTCTTTTCACGAAAGTGGAAACAGCAGAGCACGTACTTGGATTTACTGAATATTCCTTGATGACCATTGCGGTAATTGGTGCCTTTTTAGGAATTTTAATTGCCTATAGAAAATACATCCAACAAGGAGCTGTACCGAGCGAAGATGTTACAATAACAGGGTTTTCAAAAGTATTGTACAACAAATATTATGTCGATGAAATTTACAATTACTTATTCGTAAAATCGATAAACAGTTTATCAAAATTCTTTAGAGACAATGTAGAAACGACTATAGCTGCATTGGTTTTTGGATTAGGAAAAGTAACCCATGAAATAGGTTTTCAAGGTAAGAAAATACAAAACGGAAGTGTTGGATTATATCTTTTTGCTTTTGTTTTTGGTTTGTGTGCCATTGTTTCCTATTTGTTTTTGGCTCAATAATTTTATACCATGAAATAGACTTTTAAATTAAAAAACCATTTTAAAAAAGTCTATTCCATTTGACATTTAAAAAATAAAATAAAAATTTACAAATGAATGTATCTCTAATATTAATTATACTTTTAATTGGTGCCTTTGCTACTTATCTTGCAGGTGACAAACTAGCTTCAAAAGTAGCTTTGTTCTTTAGTCTGTCAGCTTTAGGTTGCTCCATTGTATTGTTAAATCATTTCAATCTGGGTAAAGACATTAGTTTCATCAACCAATGGATTACACAACCCAATATTTCATTTGCATTAAAAGCAGATGGACTTTCTATAGCAATGTTATTATTGACAACGGCATTAACATCAATCATTCTATTCTCTTCTTTTGAAAATGATTATAAAAACTCAAAAGCATTTTATGCCTTGATTTTATTTATGTCTTTTGCTATGGTAGGAACATTTTTGGCAAGTGATGGACTTTTATATTACATCTTTTGGGAATTATCATTAATCCCAATTTATTTTATTGCCTTGATTTGGGGTAACGGAGATGCCGAAGAACGTAAAAAAGCAGTAGTTAAATTCTTTATTTATACGCTTGCTGGTTCCTTATTTATGCTTATTGCTTTTGTTTATTTGTACCAAAAATCAGGAAGCTTCCTAATTGAAGATTTATACAAATTAAACCTATCTGCTAACGAACAATTGTGGATATTCTTGGCCTTCTTCTTGGCGTATGCCATAAAGATTCCTTTAATCCCTTTTCATACTTGGCAAGCAAATGTTTACCAAAAAGCACCTACTATTGGCACCATGCTTTTGTCTGGGATTATGCTAAAAATGGGATTGTACAGCATTATTCGTTGGCAATTACCTTTGGCACCTTTGGCGGCAAAAGAATACATACACATTTTTATCGCCATTGGAATTGCAGGCGTAATTTATGGCTCAATCGTTGCACTACGTCAAAAAGATTTAAAAAAATTATTGGCTTATTCTTCCTTAGCGCACGTAGGTCTAATCGCAGCAGGAACCTACACTTTGACTCTAGATGGATTTAGAGGAGCCGTTTTACAAATGATAGCTCACGGATTTGTAGTAGTTGGATTATTCTTTACTGCCGAAATCATTTTTAGAAGATACCAAACGAGAGTTATTGCAGAAATGGGTGGCATTCGTTCACAATCACCAAAATTTACCTCAATGTTTTTAATTTTGGTATTGGCATCTGTTGCTTTGCCAACTACTTTTAACTTTGTTGGAGAATTTACCGTTTTATATAGTCTTTCACAAATCAATATAGGATTCGCTATTTTAGGCGGAACAACTATCATTTTAGGCGCTTATTATATGTTGAAAATGTTTCAACACGTAATGTTGGGCGAGACCAATTCGAGATTCTTTGCAGATGTTACCTTCACTGAAGGATTGACAATGGTTATAATCATTGCCCTTTTATTCTTTTTTGGAATGTATCCAAAACCAATCAATGATTTGATCACTCCAAGCCTAGAAGCCATTTTATTACAAATAAACAGAATTAACTAAGTCAAATAAAAAATGAATACATTAATAGCTATAACAGGATTAGGTGTTTTATGCCTTTTATTTGAAATTTTCAATTTAAGAAAAGCCATTGTCCCTATAACAATCATTGGACTATTGGCAGTTCTTGGACTAACAATATCTGAGTTTAATTCGCCACAAGGATATTACAACAATATGATTATTGTCAATAAATTTTCGGTTGCGTTTTCGAGTTTATTCATAGTACTTACCATTTTCTTAGTAGCCTTGAGTCATAATTTCTATGAAAAGCATCAGAGTAAACTTTCGGATTTCATTGCTATAAAAGTATTTTTATTGGCTGGGTCTGTTGCCATGGTTTCTTTTGGCAATTTGGCAATGTTCTTTTTAGGAATTGAAGTATTATCGATTTCACTTTACATCCTTGCCGCAAGCAATAGAATGAATGTAAAAAGTAACGAAGCGGGAATGAAATATTTCTTGATGGGATCTTTTGCTTCTGGCATCATATTGTTTGGTATTTGCTTGATTTATGGCGCTATGGGGAGTTTTGACATAACCGAAATTAGCGAAATGTCTCAATCTGCCCAATTACCTATCTGGTTTCCTATCGGAATGGTTTTGGTAACTATTGGAATGCTATTTAAAATAGCAGCCGTTCCTTTTCATTTTTGGGCTCCCGATGTTTATGAAGGTTCACCAGCTTTGACTACTGCCTTAATGAGCACCTTGGCAAAAGTGGTTGCTATAAGCACTTTATATAAATTAATTTCAGCATTAAATCTGATTTCATCTCTTGAAAACCAAGATCTTTTACTTTCTTTCGAAATTATAGTCGTTATTATTTCGATAGCCTCTATGACTGTGGGCAATATTATGGCATTAAAACAGACGAATGTTAAACGAATGTTGGCTTTCTCAGGAATCTCCCATGCTGGTTTTATGTTGATGACTTTATTGAGTCTAACGACCTCAGCGGGAAGTTTGTTATACTACGCCACCGCCTATTCGTTGGCAGGAATTGCTGCTTTTAGCGTAATTCTCTACGTTTGCAAAAACAAAAACAACGAAGACATTACCAATTTTCACGGATTAGGAAAAACCAACCCACTATTGGCAGCGATTCTTACGGGAGCTTTACTCTCTATGGCAGGGATTCCCATTTTCGCAGGTTTTTTTGCCAAACTCGTTTTGTTCAGTCAAACGATTCAAGCTGGTTATTTAATAGTGGTTATATTCGCTGTCATTAACTCGATTATAAGCGTTGGTTACTACTTTAAATTGATTCTGGCGATGTACACCAAAGAGCCAAACGAAGAACGCAAAGGAAAGTCTTTATTAATTTATGCCGTTGCCGTTGTAGCTATTGTCTTGAATATCGTTTTGGGAATGTTCCCGTCATTGGTATTGGATTTATTAGCGTAAAAACACTAACCTCTTATATACTAAAACCCATCCGTTTTGATAGCTATCGAAATGCATGGGTTTCTGGGTTTAATAGTACAAAGTCATTCCGTAATTATTTGAATGCACCACCGAAACCTTACTAATATCATTTAAACTTTGATTTTACTGGCAACATATTTTATCATTACTCTTTAGAGACAAGGATTACTAAGGTATTTTATTCCAGTAAATTCGATATATAAATGGCATAAGCAAACACATGAAGATTTGTTTCTAAAAAAAACCAATTTAGACTTGATTATAAGTTAATAAGTATTCATAAATACACATATTTAATACAAGATATGCCTTACAATAATAAAAGCCGAAACTTATGGTTTTCCGTAAGAATATTGTAAAATTATTGATAATATTTGCATAAAAGGGAAAGACTTATAAATAAGTTTTCTTAAAAAATCAATTTAAAAACACATTATGAAACAAATTCAAGCAATTAAGCCGGGACCAAAACCTAAAACGCCAGACGGGACACCAGATGAAAGAAGACGAGTTACGCCGCCAAATCAACCAAAGTATCCTGATTTAAAACCTCATATTCATAAACCAAAAGATTAAGAGGATTGATTTTTAAAACAAAAAGAGACAGTTCAATACTGTCTCTTTTTATTAAATTTAAAAAAACTTTATCCTTTTTAGAATAGCCGCAAAACAACCTTTTGTTAGATTAAAAATTCTTTTCTTTATTTGAGTCCCATTACAGTAAACCAGCTCCGCAAAGTGTATCTGCTTCGCAAATGTCACTGGCTTTGCGTTTTTTTTTTAGTTTATGAAAACCGTAAATTATGATAAAAACCTCCCTATCTTTCCCGTGACATTTTTTATAGATCTCGCTCATTTAATCCGAATTCAGTTTTTCAACAAAACAAAAACCTCATTAAACCAAAAAAACCGCTTCTTTCGAAGCG
>JAYVGE010000482.1:0-5792 GCA_043772515.1 Flavobacterium sp.
TCAAGAAGTATACCGTTTGCAAGGGGTAAAAATCAACGACAAACACTTTGAAGTAGTAATACGTCAAATGATGCGTAAAGTAAGAGTTCAAGATCCAGGGGATACTTTATTCTTAGAAGATCAATTGATTCATACTAAAGATTTTATCTTTCAAAACGATAAATTGTATGGAATGAAAGTGGTTGAAGATGCTGGAGATTCGAGTGCTTTAAAAGCGGGTCAAATCATTACGCCTCGTGAGTTGCGTGACGAGAACTCGTTGCTAAAACGTACCGACAAAAATCTTGTTGTAGCCCGTGACGTTATTACGGCAACTGCAACTCCAGTTTTACAAGGTATTACCAGAGCGTCATTGCAGACAAAATCATTTATTTCTGCTGCTTCTTTCCAAGAAACAACAAAAGTATTAAATGAAGCTGCTGTTGCAGGTAAAATTGATTACTTAGAAGGATTGAAAGAAAATGTTATTGTAGGTCATAGAATTCCTGCCGGAACTGGTATGAGAGAATATGATAATGCTATTGTAGGTTCGAAAGAAGATTACAATGACATGATGGCGAATAAAGAAGAGTATATTTATTAAACCTATCCTCCCTTCTCTCCAAAAGAGAAGGGAAAAGGAAAAACTTAAATAGTTATGAGTAATTCTAATCAGCAAGAGCAAATCAACATTGAGTTGGATGAAAAAATAGCCGAAGGGATTTATTCTAATTTAGCTATAATAAACCATTCTTCATCAGAATTTGTTTTAGATTTTGTAAGCATTATGCCTGGTATTCCTAAGGCAAAAGTGAAAGCAAGAATTGTCTTGACACCACAACACGCCAAAAGATTAATAAAGGCATTAGCAGAAAATGTACATCGTTTTGAAGTAGCTCATGGCGAAATAAAAGACGCAGAGCAAGCTCCAATTCCACTAAATTTTGGTCCAGCTGGACAAGCATAATTTTAAAAGCCTCTCAATTCGAGAGGCTTTTTTTTGTATTTATTGTTTGCCGTTTAGAGCAAAAAAGTATTTAAATTTTGGTTGTTATCCCGATAATTATAGAGAGCTTATTCATTTTATAGAAAGAAGTTTTTTTACTACTTTTTTGAGTTTAAAAGTATAAAATTAAAAAAGTAGGAATCATTAATTTCCTAATTCTAGTTGATTTTTGGTTCTTCGCCTAAATTAAAATAATCAGCTTTTTTATGTGCCTAATTGTTCGTGATTCCCGATTTCAGCTATTTGACCGTTTTTTAGAACTAGAATTTAAAAACCGTTCAGCTTTTTTTGTGAATGTTTTCAGAATTGTTTACGTTTCAAGAGTTATAAAAGTTACCATGTAATATAGCTGTTATTTTGTGGTTTCTTACTTTCAACAATGTGATAGATAATTTTGTATTTTTGTATGAAAATCAAAAAAGCAATGAGCAAATACATCAATCCATTTACCGATTTTGGCTTCAAGAAACTCTTTGGCGAAGAAGCCAACAAAGATTTGTTGATTGATTTTCTCAATGAAATCCTTGGAGACGAAAATCATATTGAAGATTTGAGTTTTAAACCCACCGAAAATTTACCAAAAAACGAGTTAGACCGAAAAGCCATTTTTGATTTGTATTGCCACAATCAAAAAGGAGAACGATTTATCATTGAACTTCAAAAAGCAAAACAAAATTTTTTCAAAGACCGCTCGGTTTATTACAGCACCTTTCCGATTCAAGAACAAGCTAACAAAGGCGATTGGAATTACCAACTACAAGCCGTTTATACCATTGGTATCCTTGATTTTAAATTTGAGGACAACGACAAAGAAAAGGTTTTGGTCAAAGTAAAACTCAAAGACCAAGAGAATGTTGTATTTTATGACAAACTTACCTTTTTATATCTTCAATTAGTAAATTTTGACAAGACAGAAGACCAATTAGAAAATAATTTTGATAAATGGTTGTATATCTTTAAAAATCTTGGTACACTAGAAGCCATGCCTGAGCGATTCAAGAACAAGATTTTCAGCAAACTCTTTGCTACAGCCGAAATAGCAAAGCTAAACAATCAAGAATATTCAGACTATATCGACAGTTTAAAAAACTACAATGATTTGAGAAATGTGTTGGATACCGCTAGAGATGAAGGAAAGATAGAAGGAAAGATTGAGGGAGAAGAAATTGGTTTTGAGAAAGGAATAAAAGAAGGGATTGAAAAAGGAATTGAAAGAGCCTTAAAAAGAGGAAAGTTAACCCTAGAAGAAATTGCAGAAGACTTTGAGGTTACGGTAGACTTTGTTTCAGAAATCAAACAAATGAATGGCTTTTAAGGTGCTAAGGGCTTTTCCTAATTACAACAAAGCCTTTTTTTGATTTAAGGAATCTTTTCAAGAACCTTTAAAAAAAAACGAGTAAAGTATGTCGACTTTGTTCAGGGTATGCGCTAATTATTTAATAGAAATACATTTTCAAGATTATTTATAAATTGGTCTAACTGAGGTTTGATTAATAAAAGAAGAATCGAAATAAAGAAATAAAGGCACACCTTAATATAATCGAATATTTTTTATATCCAAAAACCGAAAGTATTGATAAAAAAACAAAAATAATAAATTAGTAATAATAAAAGGGCGAGGATGTTTATAGCTTTTAGAACAGTAGTGTTGTTAATAGTTGCATTTAATACTGTGCTAATAATTCCTAAAGCTATCATTCCGCTTGCTGCATACAGATTGAGTATAAGATGTTCTATATAGTTTTTGATTGCTTTTTTTTTAATGGATGGATATCGCGAGAGGTGTCGCTAGTGTCTATCTCATCGGGTACTATTTTCTTTTGGTATTCGATGACCTGAGCCGATAGGCGAACTGACGGAGTATTTTCAATTGCCACAAATGCAGTCATGGCGATTTTATCAATTTACTTTCTTAGTTTGAAATAAAGTGTACAAAATTTGGCGAAGTTATTTTGGTGTTTTCAAGACAAAATGCATTAATTTTTTTTTAAAAGATCCAAGTTTGATCTTCCTATTTTTTATTAAACACTTATTTAGGGTTCTTTGTTATGAAAGAAATGAATAAGTGAATATCTTTGTGCGTACATGAGTAATTTTATTATAATTTTCGTTTTTTTACTTTTAGGAATTGTGCTACAAAACGTAAAGCAATTTCCTGCTAATGCCTATAAATTACTTAATACGGTTGTTATTTATGTTTGTTTGCCAGCGTTGTCATTGTATTATATTCCAAAAATAAGTTGGAACAATCAGTTATTGTTTCCCATAGGTGTCGCTTGGATTGGATTTGTTGTTTCTTATTTCTTATTTAGTTTTTTGGGTAGACACTACGGTTGGTCAAGAAAACTTATAGGGTGTTTGATACTTACGGCAGGATTAGGGAATACTTCTTTTTTAGGGTTTCCTATTGTCGAAGCTCTGTATGGTCAACAAGGGTTAAAAACGGCTATTTTAGTCGATCAACCTGGGTCTTTTGTGGTGCTTTCTACTTTAGGAATCTTGGTTGCGAATCTATATTCTAGAAAAAATACAGATGCATTTCAAATGGTCAAAAAAGTGCTGTTCTTTCCGCCATTTATAACGTTTGTTTTGGCCTGTGTTATGAATGTCTTTGATTTTGATTTTTACGAATGGTTTCAATTCTTTTTAATAAAAACGGGTAATTTTGTTACTCCTTTGGCATTACTTTCTGTTGGCTTACAATTACGATTTGATAAAAGGAGTCTGCATTGGAAATTTTTAGGTTTAGGACTTTTGTATAAATTGGTTCTGACTCCAGCGATTTTCTATCTGCTTTATGTTGTAGTTTTGCATCAGCATTCCAATAGTATTCAGGTCGCTGTTATGGAGTCGGCTATGGCGCCAATGATAACGGGTTGTATTCTCGCTTCTTCCCATGGTTTAAAACCTAGATTGTGTAGTATGATGGTTGGTTTCGGAATTCCATTGTCGTTCCTAACCCTACTTTTTTGGTATTTTATGGTTCGGTTTGTATAATTGCCTTTAAGTTAGGTTAATCAAAATCAGCCATCACTTTATTATTTAATCTTTAGAAATGTTTCAAAATAAACCCTGCATTTTGCCTCGTTCTTTCGCCCTTTTTCTTCGTTAAAAAATCTTTCAATAGTTCATTATATTTTTATTTTCATAGGAGTTTAGTGAACTTTGTTCTAAAGATTTTTTGCCTTGAAAAACAACAAAATAACTTCGTCAATTCTGTGTCATTTATTTCTAGACAGCTCCTTAATAGGATTGTACTATCGGGGTTGGAATAACAAAATAAAAGAACCCACACCAATTGGTGTAGAACCATCTCGAAAAGAAATAAATTTCGCTTATTTTTTGTTTTATTTATGATGGTAGTTGTTGATCGTGTAGTTTATTTTATTTAATTTTAAAGAAAAATACGATATGTCAACACTACGATTAGGAGATATTGCTCCTGACTTTACAGCAGAAACTACACTAGGTACGATACAATTTCATGATTGGTTAGCCGATTCTTGGGGAGTATTATTTTCGCATCCAGCCGATTTTACTCCAGTTTGTACGACAGAATTGGGGACGGTCGCAAATTATTATCCCGAATTTGTGAAACGCAACACCAAAGTCATCGCTCTAAGCGTCGATGGTTTGGAGTCACATTTAGAATGGATAAAAGACATTAATCAAACGCAAAACACCACGGTTAATTTCCCGATTATAGCCGATGAAGAGAGAGTTGTAGCTACACTTTATGATATGATTCATCCCAATGCAAGCGACAAATTTACAGTTCGTTCGGTTTTTGTTATTGGTAACGATAAGAAAGTTAAACTAACCTTGACGTATCCAGCATCGACAGGAAGAAATTTTGACGAGTTACTTCGGGTCATCGATAGTTTACAGCTCACAGCAAATTATAGTGTAGCAACTCCTGCTAATTGGAAAGTAGGTGAAGACGTTGTTATCTCTACTTCAATTCCCGACAGTGATATTCCTGAAAAATTCCCAAAAGGACATGTAAGGATAAAATCGTATTTACGCATGACACCGCAGCCTAATATGTAATTTCAAAATAAATCGTACAATTACTTTACTATGTTTCTATTTTTATAGGAGTTCTGTGAACTTCGTTTTTGCGGGTTATTTTACCCTTGCCAGAAGGTACGAAGCAAAGCAATCTCGTTAAAAAATATTCAATTGCTCTAGCTATTTAAGGTCAACGCTTCTGTTCGCCCATCCTTTACTCAAAGGATGTAGTCTTGATTGCCACGTTCCTCGCAAGACCAAAATAACTTCGTAAAATTTTGTACGCTTTATTTTAAACCTTTACGAATTGACATTGTTATAAATTAAAATTAAAAAGCCCAATGGATGGTGTCATTGGGCTTTTTCATTATCAAACCAAGTTATTTATCTTGGCATATTGCAATAGCATAATGGTCTTAGCATCTTTTATTTCTCCCGACGCAATCATAGAATAGGCTACTTCAAAAGGGTATTCTAGGACATCAATATTCTCATGCTCGGTTATTACTCCGCCTCCTTCGCTGACTTTCATTTCGGCATTATATTCGCCTACGAAGAAATATAAAATCTCGGTTACGGAACCCGGTGACATATAGGTTTCAAAAACTTTTTTCACTTTAGAAAGCCGGTAGCCTGTTTCTTCTTCTGCCTCTCTAATGATGCATTGTTCAGGATTGTCTTTGTCCAAAAGTCCCGCACAAGCTTCTATCATCATTCCTGATTTGTTGCCGTTAAGGTAAGTGGGTAAGCGAAATTGTTGCGTTAGAATGACTGTTTTATTGGTGCTGTTAAAAAG
>JAYVGE010000483.1:0-2413 GCA_043772515.1 Flavobacterium sp.
CACATAAACTAATTACTATTTCCCGTTTTTTAACAAAAAAAGCGATTTTCAGTCTTTTTTGAACCCACATAATCTACTATCAGCTGTTTTGAAACAAAGATAAGCTGGTAAATTCCATTTTGAACAAAAATATAATATTATTAACCAATTTTCACTTGGAAATACTGACTATCAGTAAATTATCGATCAACAGTCGGTTACTATGTTATAATTCGGAACTGTGGATCGTATTCGAAACGACTAAAAATCCTATGAACGCTCGAGCGAAATCTCCTACCAAAAATATTTTCTTAGCTCAAAAAACTGTGATAAAAGTGTCCCTAATTATCCTAAAAAAGTTGTCTGCTCTAAAAAGGTTTCTTATCGTTCTAGAGAAGTTAGATGTTTTAGGCAAAAACACGTTGCCTGTTCCAAAAAGAGTAGCTTGTTTTCCGAAAAATATTTATTTTTCTTTTCAGAATAGGTTGCATTTTACAAAAATGGTTGATTGTTTTCATAGAACATGTGACGAGTTTTCCCAAAAAAAGATTGCTCATCAAACTAAAAAAGTGACTGCAGCAAAAACAGTTGTCTGTTTTTCAGAAGTAAAATACCTGTTTTACCAAATACTCCGGAAAAGTTGCCTATTTTGTCAAAAAAATTGTCTATTTCGAGAACAGTGGCTTATTTTCTCATAAAATTGTCTGTTTCACGCAAAAAGTTTGCTTGTTCCAAAAATAGTTTGTTGTTTTTTCAGAAAAATGTGGGTTTTTGCAACAAAAATTGCCGTTTTCCTAAAAAAAAAGCGTTGCACGTTTCCAAACGGGTTGCCTGTTTTCCTAAAAGAGGTTGTATGTTATCCAAAAAAAAGCATGCTTGTTACAAAAAGGCTTGCGTGATTTCAAAGGAACGTTGCCCGTTTTCAAAAAAAAGTTTGCCGGTGTTAGAAAAATTTTGCTTATTCGAAAAAGGTTGCCTATTCATCAAAAAGAATGCATGCTTCTCAAAGGAAGGCTTCCTGTTTTAAAAAAGGTTGTCTATTTTCCTAGAATGAGTTGTGAGTTTTTACTTAAAGGTAGCATAGCTTTTTTTAAACTAAATTGCCTGTGTTTTTTAAGTTGCATGTTTGGGCTTTACGTCTTTTCAGAAAAGTTGCCTGTTCTAAAAAGGGTCACAATTTCTCGGAAGAAAAGTTAACCAGTTTTAAGAAGAAAAAATTGTCGGTTCCAAATGAGATTGTCTGTTCCATAAGTTTTTGAAAGGAAATATTTTGCCGACTTTCATAAATGCATAGCAAAGCAAATCTGGAGGTAGGGAATCAAGCCAATTTCCGATAAATGTCTAAAATCGGTGAAAAATGCTTCTTCATCGTTTCTCGTCATCCTCATTCAAAAGAAGAACATGACAATTGAAAAAATACATCCTATATTTTCAAAAATGAATGTTTCTAATCGACTTTTTCAACCGAAGTTTACCATAAAACGATGAAAACGGGATAAAAGCACCTTGTTTGGCTTTAATGTGCAGTTTTCTATCTCAACTCAAATATTTAATATCATATTCAGTATAATATAGAGCATTATTCACAACTTTTCCTCAGTCTATAAATTGGGAGGGGGTCAGTAGTCAGTACTAAATTTATGGGGCAAGTCAGAACCCTCAGAAACACCCCTTAATTCTTATATGCACGTGTGGTGTTTTCTGGAGAAAAAAAATTGCATGTTCAAAAAGAGTTGCCTGTTTTCCTATGAAAACGTTGCCAGTTCCCCATACTAAAACTTGATGATTCTAAAAAGATGGCCTGTTCGAAAAAGAATTGTCTGGTTTATTTTTGAAAATGTTATCTGCTATTTCAAAAAAGTTGTATGTTTTCCTTGAAAAAGTTGCTAGTAGGTTGTATAGGAACAAAGTTGTATGCTTTCCCAGAAAGCCTGTTTCGCAACGGGTTAGCAGTTTTCCCGAAAATATAAAAAGTTGCCGGTTTTCTCAAAAAAAATTGAAACGGTTGCCTGTTTTTCTAAAACTAAGTTGCATGCGTCCCAACAAATTATTTATATTGAAAAAAACGTTTCCTGTTCAAAAATGTGTTGCCAGTCTTATCAGAAAAGATGTTCTGCTCAGAAATATGTAGTCTGTTCGAGAAAAATAATTTTCACGTGTTTAACTTTGATCCACGAGTATATCACAATCAAGTTATCAATGCGTTACCCTATGCTAACAATATTTAATGAACAAAATAAAGTGTAACTGCGAGGTCCATAAACTGGTACCAAAACCAGCAAATCTCGTACCCGGTTGCACCTAATTGCACCATATGCCCTGGGGTGGCGATATATCAAATTGTGCTAGTGATGCTTGCGCTCCGACGTTCTGTATCTTACGGGCGTAAACCCGTCGTGATGATGATTCATTGTTTACGACACTTTATATACTA
>JAYVGE010000484.1:0-2410 GCA_043772515.1 Flavobacterium sp.
ATGCTTATTTCATAACCAATTATAACTTTAGAGTTACTTACATAAAAAACACTTGTGACATAAGTGAATATATTAGGTATAGAATTGATTACAGTGTAATCTAAAAAATTTAGATGCATCCTTTTCATTTCAATAAATCCTGAACCTCAATAATAACGAGAGCATTGAGTAGTCACTATGTAAGTAACGCTATATAACTTTTAGAGATTATTATTTAATAATAAGTTATTTCTTATATTTCATGTTCTTCTAAAAAATGATAGAACTGATCGAAGATTATTTTGAACCAAACCGTGTATATTTCGGGCCGAACAATCATATCTTTTTTCACCTCTTCGACTTTCATCCATTTCCAATCTTCGACTTCTTCGGGATTAATTATTGGATTCTCATTGTAAGTTCCAATCATTACATGATCGAGTTCATGTTCTGTCAATCCATTATCAAAAGGGGCTTTGTATATAAAATGAAAAAGTTTTTTGATATTGGTTTTGAAACCCATTTCTTCAAACAAGCGTCTTGTTCCTGCTTGAATGTTTGTTTCGCCTTCCCTCTGGTGACTACAACAAGTATTTGTCCATAATAGTGGCGAGTGATATTTATGATGAGCACGTTGTTGCAACATGATTTCTTTATCATCATTGATAATAAAAACCGAAAATGCACGATGCAAAATAGCTTTTTGATGGGCTTCTAATTTTGGCATTAGTCCAATTTGCTCATCTAATTCATTAACCAATATTACTTTTTCTTCTTCCATAATTATTTTTAGTGGGTCAAAAATACAAAAAAGAAAAATAATGCAGAACGCTTTGCAGAGCTGTTTCGTTCTGTTGTGAAGGAAAATTTAAAAATAATCAAATTATGTCAATGATAACAAGACAAGCAGATGAATTGTTTTTATAAGTCATCTGTTTGCTTTACGAATGACAACACCAACTTTGTTCTTTTTGTTTTGTAATTTTATATTCTAAAAACACATCAAAATATGAATACAATAAGCATTCGCAAAGCCGATTTAAAAGATTTAGACCAACTTTTGGAATTTGAGCAAGGAGTTATTTTTGCCGAAAGACCATTTGACCCAACATTGAAAAACGAAAAAATACATTATTACAATATTGAGAAAATGATTGTTGCCAAAGATATAGCATTGTATGTTGCCGAAATCGATTCGAAAATTATAGCATCTGGCTATGCTCGTATAGAAAAAGCAAAACCCTATTTGAACCATGAAAACTATGCTTATTTAGGCTTTATGTTTACCGATGCTACACACAGAGGAAAAGGCGTGAATGCAAAAATTATTGAAATTCTAAAAATATGGTGTCTCACGCAACACATTACAGAACTGCGATTGGATGTTTACAATGATAATCCTTCTGCCGTAAAAGCCTATGAAAAAGTAGGTTTTAAAAAACATTTAATAAATATGCGCATGGAGTTGTAGTAAAACGAAAATATTTTTTTTACGTGAGCCGAATAGTTAAAACTTACTTAAATGACGGCCTAATTGCAAAATGAACGACCCTTTTAGAATAAGAAACTGGGTATATTTGTAGTACTAAAGCAAAAAATTATGAAAACAATTGTCTCCTTTTTTAGCCTATTCTTTTTGACTCCTTTATTCCTTTTTCAGGCGTGCGGGCAAACGATAAAAAACAAACTCCCTTCTGAACAAACACCTAAAATCGTAAACACAATGAATAAAATCGAAAACCCGTATTATTCGCGTACCGACAAAACCAAACTTACACTAACAGCTAGCGAATGGAAAAAAATACTTTCTGAAGAAGTGTACGAAGTCTCCCGAAATGCCGATACAGAAAGACCCTTTACTGGAGAATACTGGAATTCCGACAAAAAAGGAACCTACTACTGCACGGCCTGTGGCAACAAACTCTTTCGATCTGACGCCAAATTTGCAAGTAGTTGTGGCTGGCCCAGCTTTTTCGAACAAGATAATAAAAATAGTGTTGTTTACAAAAACGATAATTCTATTGGCATCGAACGCATAGAAGTACTTTGCGGAAGATGTAATGGTCACCTTGGACACCTATTTGACGATGGCCCCGCTCCTACTGGAAAAAGATACTGCATGAACTCTATCGTTTTAGATTTTGAACCTGACACCGAAAACAAATAGTAACTATATATGAAATAAGTATAACCACAAATTGGCTCCAATTAAAAATCATCGAGTCCCAAAATAAAATAGTAACCGATGAGATAAAGACCAATAAAGATATGCGAATTACTCCCAACAGAGTTATAGACCTCTAAAAAGCAATCATGGTCTACCTAACGTATAGTCATGCGAATCAAGAGTTGAAAAAGCAGTTGTTAACATGACGAATAGAAAGAAATATCTTTCAAATAATTTGTTTTAAAGTCTGAAAATCAGTATATT
>JAYVGE010000485.1:0-2408 GCA_043772515.1 Flavobacterium sp.
ACTCCAAATTGTACTATGGCGTACCAAAATAACAAAAAGATTGGAGAAGAAACTCTTTTTGTCGATAAATTATAATCTATATCTTTCTTTTTTTTACCGAAGTAAAACACAACAAATATTGGAAACCAAAAATTAACGCTGCAAGACTATTTTATTCTTTTATATTCGAATTTTAAAAGCCTATTTTTGTATGAGTAAATTTTTAAAACAAAATGTTAAAAAGATATATTTCAAAATTAGAACGCATCATTGGTTGGTCACAAGCCATTTTAACACAAAAACAATTTATATTTTTATCTAGTGTTTTGGTAGGTATTTCGGCTGCTTTTGCCGTAATTGTCTTAAAATCTTTTGCGCATTGGGTCTTTTCTTTTGCTACTTATATTAATGCCACTTTAAAGCTAAGTTTTATCAATAGCATTCTGCCAATTGTCGGTATTTTTCTTACTGTTTTTGTTGTCAATCGCTTTTTGGGAGGAACAATAGAAAAAGGTACTTCTCAAATTTTGTATGCTGTTGCCAAAAAAGCAGGTATTATTCCTCGAAAACAAATGTACGCACAAATCGTTACGAGTTCACTTACCGTGGGACTTGGAGGTTCTGCGGGATTAGAAAGCCCTATCGTAATTACTGGTGCAGCCTTTGGGTCTAATTATGCCCAAACGTATAAACTAAGTTACAAAGACAGAACTTTACTTATTGGCTGTGGCGTTGCCGCAGGTATTGCTGCTGCTTTTAATGCTCCTATTGCTGGAGTTTTGTTTGCTATCGAAGTTTTGTTGGTAGATGTTAGTATATCGGCATTTACTCCTATAATGATTGCCGCTGCAACTGGTGCATTGGTATCGGCAATTGTTTTGTCTGAAACAGTATTATTATCCTTCAACCAACAGCAAAGTTTTAATTATCATTATATTCCGTACTATGTATTACTCGGAATCCTCACTGGGTTTATCGCAGTTTACTATGCTCGAAATTTTCAAAAAGTCGAGCATTATTTTAGTCAAAATAAATTATCCCCTTATAAAAAAGCCCTTTTTGGCGCTTCGATATTGGCAGTCCTTATCTATGTTTTTCCAACACTTTTTGGAGAAGGATACGAAAGTATAAAAACCTTGTCTGATAACGATCCCGGAAAGCTACTCGAGAATACCTTATTTAGTCGTTTTAGAAACAACAATTGGGTACTGCTCGCTTTTGTGGGTTGCACGATGATGCTCAAAGTTTTTGCTACAGGAATAACCCTTGGCTGTGGCGGAAACGGTGGGAATTTTGCTCCTTCTCTATTCTTGGGCTCTTATGTTGGCTTTTTCTTTTCGAAATTTTTTAATCTAACAGGGCTTACCCATCTTCCGATAAGTAATTTTACCATGGTAGGAATGGCAGGTATTTTGAGTGGTTTATTTCATTCTCCTCTTACGGCTATTTTCTTGATTGCAGAAATAACAGGCGGCTACAAACTAATGATTCCCTTAATGATTGTTGCTTCGATTAGCTTTGCTATTTCTAAACGTTTTGAAAAGCACTCGTTAGATGTTAAAAATCTAGCCAAAAAAGGACATGCTTTTACCAGTAACAAAGACACTAACATTCTTTCTACTTTAGATACAAATTCGATTATTCAAACCGATTACTTAACGATCTCTCCAGATGAAAATCTAGAAAAATTAGTCGATTTAATTTCCCATTCCAATCAAGTTATTTTTGCCGTTGTTAACCCAGAAAAGCACTTGCTAGGAATTGTTCATTTTAACACCATTCGAGAAATAATATTTAATGTCTATAGGGTAAAATACACTTTGGTAAAAGACATTATGATTGCGCCCATCGAATTTGTTTACCCAAATGATAGTATGGAAACCGTAATGAATAAATTTGAAAAAGCAAAAGTTGTCTTTCTACCCGTACTCAAAGACAAAAAATATTATGGATTTATTTCCAAATCTATAGCTCTTGAAGCTTATCGAAGCAAACTAAAATCGATGACGATAGAATAATACCAATTGATTCCTGCTAGTGATATTCCATCCTCGAAGACTCTGATTGTGTTTTTTTATACACTGACCCAGCTTTCCGAAGGCAACGGATAAAAAAGCAGGAACAAAATACACGAGTTAATACCATTGACTACTATGTTTTAGTCCAACGCAAATTTTCCTCTCCCCATTCCTCTCCTCTCCAAAAACTCACTCAACGTCATTCATTTAATACATTTAGATTGAGGATTAACGTTTTTTGATTTGCTTCTTCTGTTTTCTTTTTTGACTCGCAGGGCAAACGCACCCGCTCAAAGAACGGTTTTAGAAAATCATCTTATACCAAACCTAATTATAATACAACCCAATCCCTCCTCTATCGAAAAGAGAAAACCTGAGGTGAGGAGAAAAAAGTCAGACTATATTGTAATT
>JAYVGE010000486.1:0-5732 GCA_043772515.1 Flavobacterium sp.
GATATTTGTAAGGTGATAGAAGTTGAAAAAAAATATCCAAACCTAAAATTAAAATATGGCTTTAATCACCGTTATCATGATTCGGTAAAAGAGACATTAAATATTATAAAATCAGGAGCGTTAGGAGAGGTGGTAAATCTTAGAGGGGTTTATGGCAAAAGTAAAATGGTGCCTTCTCTTGGTGGCTGGAGGTCAAAAAGAGAACTTGCAGGCGGAGGTATTTTGTTAGATCAGGGCATTCACATGCTCGATTTGATGCGTTTGTTTTGTGGAGAGTTTGATGAAGTAAAAAGCTTTATTTCAAACGATTATTGGAAACACGATGTAGAAGACAATGCTTATGCACTACTAAAAGATACAAAAGGACGTATTGCCATGCTAAACTCTTCGGCTACACAATGGCAACACAAATTTAATTTAGAAATTTCGCTCAAAGAAGGCTATATCGAATTGCATGGCATTCTTTCGGGGTCAAAAAGCTATGGAGAAGAGAAAATAGTGATTGGTAAAAGAAATGAGGAATCGGATAATGGACAGATGGAAACCCGTACATTGAAATTCTTGCAAGATAATTCGTGGCGAGATGAAATTAATGAATTTGCCGATGCAATAGTGAACAATCAACCGATTTTATCAGGCTCTAGCAACGATGCACTTCAGACCATGAAACTGGTTTACCAAATTTATTACAATGATGAAATTTGGAGGAATAAATACAACATATCAAATCCCAATAAAAATTAAAAAAGATGAATAATTTAGATAAACTTTATAACGAAAAAGGACTTGAACCTAAAGCTTTTAGCAAAGGTTATACCGATTATTTGATTACCTTGTTGCAACAATTAGACCACGATAATGTGGCAGCTTGTATCCAAGAATTGGAAGAGGCAAGACAAAATCACAACACTATTTTTATTATAGGTAATGGAGGTTCTGCATCCACAGCCTCGCACTTAGGTAATGATTTTGGTTTGGTGGTTTTAAAAAAATCAAACAAAGAAAACAATAAATCGTATAGAGCAATGGCACTTACCGATAATCTTTCGGTTATCTCGGCTATTGGTAATGACAGTAGTTTTGAGAATGTTTTTTTAGATCAGCTAAAAGTACATTTTCGCCCTGGCGATAAGTTAATTGCAATTTCGGCAAGTGGCAATTCGCCAAACTTAGTAGTAGCTTGTGATTGGTTTAAAAAGCAAGGCGGAAAAACAATCGGTTGGTTGGGTTTTGATGGCGGTAAACTAAAAGACATGGTAGATATTCCGATTGTGGTTGCCTCTCCAAAAGGAGAATATGCCCCAGTAGAGGATGTACACTTGGTTATTAACCACATTATTGTAACTTGGATGCAATATCACATTATGAAAGAAGATGGGATTGTGTAATGAAATATGATTTTTCAACAAAAACCGTATTAATTACAGGAGCAACTAGGGGTATTGGTAAGCAAATTGCCGATGATTTGCTGAATTTGGGCGCAAATCTTATTCTTACAGGAACAAATCCTGAAGAGATAGCCGCTTTAAATCAACAAGCAAAAGAAAATAATTTTAAAAAAAAATATTTTGCTGTTGATTTGTCAAACGAAGAAGCTGTGAATACTTTTCTTACACAATTAGCTAGTTTTCCTATCATAGATTGCTTGGTAAATAATGCGGGTATTAATCGATTAAATTACATTCAAGATGCAAATTATCAAGATTGGAACGATATGTTGGCGGTAAATTTGACGGCTCCATTTCGATTATTGAATTGTGTTTCTACCAAAATGATAGAAAATAAATATGGTAGAGTAATAAATATTGCATCTGTATTTAGCAAAGTAAGTAAAGAAAGACGTTCCGTTTATTCGGCTACCAAGTTTGGTATTAATGGTTTAACGGTTGGCGTTTCTAACGATTTGGCTCGCCATAATATTTTAGTAAACACCGTTTCGCCAGGTTTTGTACTAACCGATTTAACCAGAAAAAATTTATCAGAACAAGAAATGAGCGCCTTAGCAGAACAAGTTCCTATAAAAAGATTGGCACAACCCAAAGATATTTCTAATGTTGTTGTTTTTCTGTTAAGCGATTTGAATCAATATTTAACAGGTCAAAATATAATTGTAGATGGAGGATTCACAAATACTTAAGCCTTTTGAAGTAGAATCAAAAGTGATAGGTCGTTATTCGGTGAAATTTATTAATGATTTAAAAAATCAATTAATAGCGGAAGCCAAAGGCGAAGATACAATCTTCGTTATAGACCAAAATGTTTATCGTTTATTTGAAGATGAACTTTCTAACTTTTTTAAACAACAAAGAGTGGTTGTGGTGGTTTGTGAAGAGAAAAACAAAACGATAGACTATTCACAAGAGGTAATTAGACAGCTTATCGCATTGAATGTTAGAAAAAATGATAAGCTAATTGCAATAGGTGGAGGCATTACACAGGATTTAGTCGCTTTTATTTCTTCAATTTTATACCGAGGGGTTGAATGGGTGTTTTTTCCTACAACCTTGTTGGCACAATGTGATAGTTGTATTGGAAGTAAGAGTTCAATTAATTTTGATCAATTTAAAAATTTGATAGGCACATTTACGCCGCCATCAAAAATTTATATTTACAATAAATTTTTAGATACACTTACCGAATCAGAAATAAGATCTGGTATTGGCGAAATGTTGCATTATTTTTTTACCGAAGGGATACAACACGCTCAAGAAGTTGGGCAACAATTTGAACTTTTGTTGACGGATAGAACTAAATTGCCCTATTTTATTTTTAATAGCTTGAGAATAAAAAAGAAAATAATAGAGGTAGATGAATTTGATACTTCTATCAGACATATTTTTAATTATGGACACACCTTTGGTCATGCCATTGAGGCAATTACCAATTACGCAATTCCTCATGGTCAGGCTGTATCAATAGGAATGGATTTGGCTAATTTTATTTCACTGAAAAAAGGTTTTTTAAGTGAAGATGATTTTCAATTGATGCATCAAATTTTAGTTGAAAATACACCTCCATTTCAATTTAGCGAAGCCAATATCGAAAGCTATTGCGCTGCATTGGCTCGGGATAAAAAAAATAAAGGAAATAAGTTAGGCAGCATACTGACTAAGGGGCCAGGTAAAGTTGAAAAAATATTTATCGATATCGATCAAGAACTTAAAGGTATTATCCTCAATTATTCTCACTTGTATAGCAAATAATGGAAAAAGTAATCTATCTATCCTATTTTTTGAATGAAGATACCCCGGCTTATGGAGGCGAAGAAAATGCGATCAAAATGGAACGCATACGCTCTATCTCAAAAGGAGATAATTCTAATAATCTTAAATTAACTTTTCCAAACCATATAGGCACACACATCGATTTTCCATTTCATTTTGATAACAATGGAAAGAAAGGAAGTGATTATTCGGCTGATTTTTGGATTTTTAATTCCATAGGTTTTATCCAATGTGAGGTAGACGCGATTGAAAAAGCAATAGAAAATCTACCCTCAACGATAGAAATATTGATTCTAAAAACAGGCTTTGCAAGTCAATACAGAGGGCAAGAAAAATATTGGAAAGAACAGCCGGTAATTAAGGCAAGCGTAGCCACCTTGTTGCGTAATAAATTTCCAGCATTAAAAATTTTCGGCTTCGATTTGATTTCTTTAACCAGTAAATTGAATAGGGAAGAAGGGAAGTTGGCACATCTTGAATTTTTGAAACAAAATAATATCCTTATTTTGGAAGATATGGATTTGGAAAAATTAGAAAATACGCCTTCCAAAGTTGTCGTTTCTCCCTTTCAAATAGATAAACCAGATGGGAGCCCCTGTACAGTATTTGCTTTTTTATAAAATTAAAAATGAAAAAAATTATCGATATATCAGGTTACGGGCATTCGGGTAAAACAGTAGTAACCGATTATTTAAAACAATATGATCAGGTTTTTGGCTTTCCTAATTATGTCGAATTTGAGTTGTTTAGGGTGCCAGGAGGATTGCTAGATTTGTATTTTGCATTATATGAATCTTGGAATTTGATAAGGTCTAGGGTGCGCATTAACGAGTTTAAAAGTTTAGCACATAGAATAGGCATGGTGCAAACGATTAAAAATCCTTTGTCTTATTTTAAAGCTTCAGGGCATGGTTACGAACAGCATTTTAATAACCAATTTATAGCAATATCTGAGCGATTGATTGCCAAAATCATTATGCAAACTCAATACAATACTTTTTGGCCTTATGAAAATTTGAGAGTCACGCCAATTGAAGTTTTTTTTAATAAGTTCAAAGCAAAATTTTTCAATCAATTAGTTAGTGTAGATTTATATTATTCCGACCGTAATACGTTTATAAAACATGTTCAAACATATATTAACGAGCTTTTTAATGAAGTAGGTACAACACAACATACGCATATTGTATTGAACAATGCTTATGACCCTTTTAACCCCTCTATTTGCTTAGATATGATAGAAGACGGGGTAGGTATAGTTGTAGAAAGAGATCCAAGAGATATTTATGCAAGTCAGATAGATACAAATAATATGTTTATCCCTGATTTTGAAATGACAAAAACAGCAGATAAAATCCGCAAACAATTTACGGGTTTTAATGATATCGATTATTTTATTTTTAGATATAAAACAATAAGACAAAATGTGATAAAGAGTGACGATACGAGAGTGATGCGATTGAAATATGAAGATTTTGTGTTAAACCATGAAGATTATTCAAATAAAGTATTAGATTTTGTAGGCATCAACAGAAGTGCAAGTTACTCTGCGGATAATTTCGATATTAATAACTCGATTAAAAACATAGGCATTTGGAAAAAGTATAGTCATTTGCCTGAAATTATTAAAATTGAAAAAGAATTAGCTGAATACTGTTACCAACAATAATATGAATTCTTCCATTTGTTTTTATTTTCCTTACGATGAAGATTCGGGCGTTCCTGTGCTGTTTTATAGAATGGCAAACGAAATTGCGCAGTTTAGAAAAGACCTCGAAATCTATGTAATTGATTATAAAAATGGAGCGATGGCAAGAAATTTGTTGTCGTTGCCCAATCTTCATTTGATTGTTTTTGAGAAAAACAAAAAAGTATCTCCACCTGCGGATGGTATTTTGGTGATGCAAACTTTTGTGCCTTATTATTGGCCACAAGAATTGGTGTTAAACCCAAATCAAAGATTATTTTTTTGGAATTTACATCCTCAAAATTTGATACCCTCATTGCTACCCGTTCCATTTCTGCGTGATTTGCCGATGAATAATTTTGGGGTGTATAAATTGATGCGCATTTTTAACGCTTCGTTGTTGCACAAGTTGAGAAAATATACGCAATTACTGCTAGACAAAGAGGCACTCTATTTTATGGATAAAACCAATTTGGATTTTACCGCCAAATATTTGTCTTTAGCGATTCATAAAAAAGAGTATTTGCCTGTACCCGCTAGTTCGTTTAAACTTGAGTTGGCGTTGCTGCCACATCAATGGGAGGATAATGTGGTAAAAATAGGTTGGGTAGGTAGATTATGTGATTTCAAAAGTCATATTTTGGTTTATACCATTAATAAACTTATCGAAATTGCGTCTCGTTTTCCATCCAAAAAATTTGTGTATTATGTGGTGGGTGATGGCCCTTATTTAGCTTACATTCAAAAAAATATTAAGCGCAGCGTGCAGGTCGATGTTGTTTTTAAAGGCGCTTTACCACACCATCAATTAGATGATTTCA
>JAYVGE010000487.1:0-2392 GCA_043772515.1 Flavobacterium sp.
CCAACAAGAGAACTAGCGGTTCAAATAGGACAAAGTTTTGACACTTACGGCAAATACACCAACTTGACACAGCTAACCCTTTTTGGAGGAGTTTCTCAAAACCCACAAGTAGACACCTTAAAAAATGGTGTCGATATTTTGATTGCAACACCAGGAAGATTACTTGACTTACACAAACAAGGTTTTATAGACTTAGATCATCTACATACTTTGGTTCTTGACGAAGCCGATCAAATGCTTGATATGGGATTTGTAAATGATGTAAAAAAAATAGTAAAGCTTACACCCAAAAACAGACAAACACTATTCTTTTCGGCAACAATGCCGATTGCCATCAGAGAATTGGCAGAAATGTTTTTGAACGACCCTGCAACTGTTACCGTTTCTCCGGTTTCTTCTACCGCAGAAAATGTGGAGCAACGTATTTATTTTGTTGAAAAAACCGAAAAAAGAAACCTATTATACCATTTGATAAAGAACGAAGAATTATCTAATGTATTGGTTTTTTCTAGAACAAAGCATGGAGCAGATAATGTTGTAAAAGCATTGAGAAAAAACAATATTGCCGCTGAAGCCATACACGGAGACAAATCACAAAATGCCAGACAACGCGTTCTAGAAGCCTTCAAAAACAAAGAAGTTGGCGTTCTTGTCGCTACCGATATTGCGGCACGTGGTATTGATATTGACCAATTGCCTTTTGTAATTAATTTTGATTTACCCAACATTCCAGAAACTTATGTACACCGTATTGGTCGGACAGGACGTGCTGGAAATGGCGGAATCGCAATTTCTTTTTGTGGTCAAGACGAACATCAATATTGGAAAGACATTCAAAAACTAATAAAAGTAGATGTAAAAACAGTAAACGAACATCCTTATCCTTGGCATTCTGGTAGTCCCGAAACAGCCAAAGCGAGCGCAAGCACACCAAACAACTCAAATAGAAGTGGTGGAGCACACAAATCTAGAAAATCGGATGCTTCTAAACAAAATAAAAAACGTTGGTACTAAGCAACTCTTTTTGAAGTTTAAACCCAAAAAAGCCTTTTAACGAAAAGTTAAAAGGCTTTTTGAGGTTTATTTCGTCAAATTATAATCATCATATAACCATTTTACTTCTGGATGTTTTGAAATAAAATTTGACAAAAGATTTTTATTTTCCTTTTTTAAGAATTCATATGTTTCTGGACAATCGTATTTCATATTAAATATCTTAATTTTGTTTTTACTATTTGGAACAACGGTACTCTCTATTGTACTTTCTGCTAGCTGCCTTTTTACAGAATCCTCAGAAAATATTTTCTTTTTTCCAATTTTATCAATTATTTTAAGCAACGTATTTTGTATGTCTTTGGGTAATTTATCAACGGCACTTTTGTTTAGGCAAAAACTAAACATTGCATTTGGTTCATTCCAATTACTTGAATCATAATATTTAAATCCTTTAAGATTCATTCCTAGTTTTAAATCCTCTTCAGGATTTTCCCATTCAACAACATCAAAATTTATATGATCTATCATACTTTGAAATTGATAACGCAACATTGGTTTTAGTTTAGCTCCAATGGACGGCTGACTTAAAAGAAAACCCGCAAAATTTGCAAAACGAATGGTTTTACCTCTAAAAAAACTCGCTTTTACAGGTAACTCCTTATACCACCCCCCATATTGCACCCCAGAATGTCCACCTTGAAAAGTAAGAATTCCGTCGGTAATAAATAACAATTTTAAAGATTCTTTAATTTTAGGTTTTGCAAGCCATGTGGTCATTTGCTCATAATTTTTTCCGAAAGGAATTGCAGAAAACATCACTTCCGCTGGATATTTCCTGTAATTTATAGCTGGTCCAGAATGAATTATTTCTATTGAACCCTCCTTTAAGGCTTCAAATACTTCCTCTTTACTTTGATTATGTCCATTTGACGTAGGTAATTGATAGTCGGGGTAAATTCTAATAATCAATTTGCCTTTTGTTTCTTCTTTTACTTCATTTACAAACTCTTCTAGAAAAACATTTTGAGTGTATGAGTCCGAATTCCATGCGGTCGACATATTCCAAACTACAGGTTTATCAGACTCCTTATACAGAAACATACCGTAATAAAAAGAAACAAAAGCAATACTAAGTCCAAAAAATAGTGCTAAGAAAACAAATCGTTTTTTCCATACCCTTTTTTCAGTATTCTTTTTATGTTCTAATTTGTCAAATTGTTGCGCTTGAAATCCATTAATTTTCAAAAAAGCCTCACGATCATATTTATTATCCGTTATATAGCGATAACAAGTATCGATAAAATCTCTATTAAGTCCTTCGTCGTGTAATAATTTATGAAGCAGACCAGGAGAGTGACGTTGTTCTATGGCACCTATATTTAGTTTTTCAGTAATA
>JAYVGE010000488.1:0-5715 GCA_043772515.1 Flavobacterium sp.
AAATTTGGCTACAACGCTATAATTAACTACCTTTACGTAGTGCTCAGTTAAAGCCATTGCTCCCGAATTGCATTAGCAATCCTCGCAGTCATAAGTGGCGGAACGCTCATTCCGCAAACGTAGCGAACATCGACTCCGCAAAAATCAAAATCAGAAGGAAAGCTACTCATGCGTATATATTCCGTAGCATTGAGATTACGCACTTCATCGTGATAAACAGCCGTTCCACTACTGGTAAGCGTTGGCGCAACAACATCATCATACAGCACCGAGGTACTAAAAAAAGCATTATAAGTATCTTTATTTCGGTATTTCGCATCGGCAAACTTTAGCGATTGATCTCCTTTTTCAATAAATCGCCAGCGCTTCACAATAGATGGCCACAGAGGCTTGTGTGTCACACTTCCCTTATCAACTATATCTTTGAAATAAATCGGCTTTTCGTTGAATTCTAGCGTTAATTTTGGTAAATCCAAATCTTTACGCCTTGCGATAAAAAACACACGCTCACGAGCCTGTGGCACTCCCATAGTGGCACTATTCAATTGAAACAGTTGTACATCATAGCCGATTGTATTCAATCTTGCCACAATTTCAATTGTGTACGCCTTGGCACGCCCTGCAACAATACCGCACACGTTTTCCAAAATCGCTACTTTCGGACGTAATTTGGCGATAGTATCACAATATACGAACACCAAATCATCGAGCGTCTGAAGTTTTTGACCCTCGTTGAATCTCTTTTCTACACCCCAACCTGCCTCCCGTTTGCCACTCATTGAAAATGTGCTACAAGGTGGCGAACCGTCCAAAATATCCAAATTATATAATTCGCTAGGCAAATCTTCCCGCTTATTAAAATCTCTAATATCTTCGAGATAAAAGTGTTTTGGGGTGTGATTTTTTTGATAAATTTTACCCATCCGTTTATCAATTTCAACACCTCCCAAATGCTCGAAGCCTGCCAATTTATAGCCCATGGTTGAACCACCACCGCAAACGAAGGTCCCAAATACTTTAAGTTCATTCGTTGGGGGGTAGTTACTCTGTTTTTGCCAGTCGTATTTTAATGCGTTCATAATCTCGCTTTATATCGTTAATACATAATTCTTTGTTACTAAAATCTTTTTGTCGTTTACGCTGCTTCATTTTGACTCATTTTTTTGTACAACATAATATCAGTGTAACTTGAATTATAATTAACACTCGCATTCATTGTTTCCATATTTGCCCCAGTAAAAGGATTAGACATTGGCGTTTTTTTTTCTATCCACTCGCAGAGCTCAATGATTGACGATTTATTTGAAGTAAAATAAAAATAATCAGTCCCATCTAATACCTGTAAAACATCTAAATAATCTCGAAGCTTCCAGTAACTCTTATACGTTCCAGCTTCGGTGGATAAATACGGTGGATCTACCAAAAACACTACATCAGGTAAATCTTTATACTTTGTAAATAACTCTTTGTAGCATTGGCCTACCACTTCCAAACCATCAAGATAACCTGTGGCATCATAATTCGACTGACGAACGCAATTGTAGAGCGTTTCCTTTTGAAGTTGGTCGAACGAAAGCGCATATTTCATAGAAAACAAAATCGAACTAGAAATCGTGATATAATCGACATATCCGTTTTTTTCTTCAGTATGAATTCGTTCGATAATCTGGTCGCGAACAACACCCAATATTGGCTTGTCTTTTGGGTAATTTTTAAGAATTACCCTCAAGTCACCAATAAGTTGATTTGTCTTTTCGATGTTTTTAAGCCGTTCTCGATAGTTGTCAAAATCATTATACACTACTTTTGCATCTGGGTAAATTGACTTTACGGTATGACTCAGCAACCCGCTGCCACCAAACATATCTACATAAGTAGCTGTAGGCGAATACCCTTGTAATGCAGGTTTAAACTGTTTTAAAAAGTTTCGTTTTTGGCCCATAAACGGCAATGGTGCCGTTGTAAAAATTTTTCTTTTTAATTCCATTCTTTTTTTGATTGATGATTGATTGATGACTATATTTGCACCTCTCAAGGAATTTATAAAACATAACAAAGCCAGCACTAGAAGACTTATGTCCTCCAACGCTGGCTTTGTGCTAAATATAAATACCTTGAGAAGTTTTTTATTTGTTGGAGGACTTTTTTTACTTCTCATCCTCCTGAGAAACTATTTATGTTAAATTAGTTTGGTGTATTAGGATTGTTATTCAAAATATTAATTTGATACTTACACCAGCCAGTTTCCGTTTTTTCGTATATCTCGTTGACAACTCCACTGCTTATATTATGAACCTTAAATCCCATTTTTGCAGTTGGAAATTTTCCGTTTAAAGTGTCAAGCGAAAGAGATTCAGAACTGCTTACTGAAACTACATTTTTTTCTAGGTCTTCTTGTGTCGCAAGAGTGTAGGTAGCTGAAATTAATGGATTTGGATTTGGTAGGCGAAATGTATTTAGAAATACAGAAGGGGTTATACTGCCCTTTATCTGCGAATTACCCCTAATGCTTCCTGTCGTTGGCTCTAGTGAACCAAATGATATGGAGTCTGCAGATAAATTTACAGACGTGGATTGATTACTGATACCTAGGCTTGAACTATTGAAGCCTGATACTTCCGTATTAAAATCATCCCTTAGTATAATCATTCTACCTCTTGCTTCAGAATTAGTGTCTAAAATTTGCTGTAAAGTTGGAGTCGAAATTATCGATGAAGCTGGAACATGTTTCACGATTTTATCCGATCCGCGCACAAGGATTAAATCGGATGATGCATCACCTAGATTTACCTTATTTAATTTCAAAGGTTTGTCGATCGAATACGTTGTTTGTGCCTGATTTCTGTTTTTCATAATTTTTATATTTGATTAAAATTCAATTGTGGGGTAAATGTCGAAATTGCTAAGTAATGTTATATCTCCGCCTAGATATATACCAATTATCCATTGATTTTCCACGATGCCCATGACCAAATCGTCAGGATTTAAAACATCATGGTTTGGGGTTCTTTTGAAAATTATAAATTCTCCGGATGGTACGATTTTAGCGGCCGCAAACAACTCAGCATGTGCATTTTCATTCGTCAAGTGGTCATCCAAAACTGCTTTGTCTGCTTTAGCAAAAAGCAAATCATCGATTCCCGCAACGTCGGCTGCAGGTATTTTTTCGCTCTTGTGGCGAAAACTATCCCACGTGTCCCAAAATTGAGCCTGACTTGGTTTTAAACCAGTTTTGAACCAATTTTTTATAGTATTTAATGCTGTTATTGCCATGTTTTTTGTCATTGCGAGGTACGAAGCAATCGCACTCTTTATTTTTAATTAGCCAACATATTCAATGAAATGAACGACTGCGTAGGGATTCATTATCGAAAATTCGTGACCTTTACCAATACTACTTGTCATATTAATTTTTCCCTCATTGTATTCTCCCGTTGCAATATGCCCCCCCGAAGCGATCGCTCCTTTACCAGCAGTATTAACTGCTTTTCCGCCACTCCATTCGATAGACTCGTGAGCATGTTCGGGGATTTCAGATATTTCGAGTTTTTTGTTTTTTGCTCCAGATATTTTACCCACTAATTGAAAATCGGGATCATCCTTGTCAAAACCTATAGGTACACGTCCTTTTAGCAAATCGTACGGTTTCCAGCCTTTAGGTATAAGATTAGCTTCCCTTCCCCAAATGGCAATCATGCCAATAGGTATTCCGCTGCTTGGCCGTGCCTCTAATGCAATTATTCTTGCTATTAAAGCATCGACAGTTGTTTTATCTTCTTTTTTGGATAATTCAGCAGGAATTTCTTTCGTTTCAAATCCGCGCTTAAAAGTAGTCCAAGGATATTGTGTAGTTGCCGTGCCAAATGTGGCATATCTAATGAATATAACATCTCGTGAATTCCCGTCTTCAAACTCCAGAGCCTGTTTGGTTTCGACAATGATCACATTATCTTGAGCTACACCTCCTTTGAATGCCAATGTTTCGCCATTGATAAATACCACACCATCGGCAACGGTAGTTCCTACTAGTTCACATCCCGATACAATCGAAAAATTACCGATAATAGCCCCAAAGGCATTAAAGATATTGTACGATGTTTGCATTTGGTCAAGGATATTGGTTTCAAAGGGAAAGCCAATACTTTGGTTAAAATTTAATTTATTCATTTGGTTGTATTTTATAACGTTTGGAAGCCAATTTGTAAAAAGTAATCAAGGCGTTTAATTCGTGTATTCGTGTGTTAATAATTTCCTGTGGTGCCCGAACTATAAAATCGACCCCTGTGTCTGTGTATTCCGAGTTCTGGTAGATAAACATATTACCTAAAAAAATGGGTTTATTTTCTGCTTTGGTATAAATATACTTTCTCGGAAAAGCGTTCCCATCTTCGATATACATACGTCTTTCGGATACATCAAGAGTGTCATTTAAAACTTTTCGCAAATAACAAACCTGACCAGTGTGTTTTAGTTTGTACCAATCTACTAATTCCCGTTTTACTTTCCATTTGTAATGCAAATCGGCAATAGGTGCAAGCAACGCCTGAACGTAGCTTACTAAAATGGGCTTTCGCAAAAATGTTGGTAGCATTAAAATTCCCAAACGGTTGTAATCAATGTTAAACCACATAGCTCACAGTATCAAAATTTACAATTTCAAAGTAGCCACTCGCTGGAATGGTCTTTACATTGATAGGCGCAAAAGGCAAAAACAATCCTGTCGCACTGTCGTAGGAACTAGAGGTGGCATTAACGATATGCGCATTATTCACGCCATCTACAGCTCGCAGTTTTTCGATTAAATCATTCAGGACTAACTCACCATCAAATGGTAAAGCCTTCATGTATGCTCTTATTGACTTTTCAACAGGCTTACCACCATTCAGGATGCTATTGCCAGATTCATCAATAACCAAAACATCACGGTAAATTGCCATATTCAAAAGCAATTTATCAGCGGGATTATTGACCACATTTAATTTTACACCCGCATATTTTATTTCTTTTAGATATTGCTCAAACCCTTCTTTCTGTGTCAAGTCGAGCGGAACTAACAATTCCCCTTGCTCACTCGCTACTTTTATAATAAGCCGGTTACTTTCGCTTGATTCTTTTACCGAACAATATTTAATGATTTTCGAAGCTTCTATCTGATCCGTTGTAAAGCCTTTATTGTCAAATTTATCACTATCCTGTAGCAAGTCAAATCCATATTGAAACGCTAATGACACATTGCGGTACCATCTAGGCGTACCGCTTTTTTGTTCGTAAATTGCCGTGTCGATTTGGGCAGCGTGAATATCACAAAGTTTTTCGAGCGTCCAGATGGCGAACGATACTACAAATACAAATAGCCGATAAATAGCTGTTTTACTGCCTGAATTGAGTTCGCTAAGATTTTCATCTTGAGCAATGCTGTCAAAGATTTCTTTTTGTATTACTTCAATTTCTCTTGCCATTATGCTATTATACTATTATAAATGTTGTTCCTACTATCATTGCGCCAATACCTTTTGGTTGTATTAGCAAATCGTTATTATCGAATCCCGTTGTTGGTATAATATCTCGACCACTTAATGCTCTAATTGTTGCGAAATCTTTCTCTAAATCAATTAGAATAATTTTTTGTCCTGGTACTAAAGGATCGCTCACCGAAATACTATTTTTCAAAGCCAATTCCATCGCCACATCGCCCCGTCCATAAACATGTACCGA
>JAYVGE010000489.1:0-2386 GCA_043772515.1 Flavobacterium sp.
GTGTAATTTGATTTTAAAAAATTAATAAAATCTGTGCTAATTCGTGTCGAATAATGTTAAAGGCGTTTACTCTGGATTTATTTGTTAAGGTTGAATAAATCTAAAAGCTTATCTTTGGATTCATTGTCTTTTTTAATTTCAAATTGAATAAGTAAATTCAAGGTTTCTAAAACTTGTTTTTTGGATTCCTCCAAAAAGACCTGCGATACGATTCCCTTTACTTCCCAACGCTTAAAAAATCCTACCAAAAGTTTTTTTTCGGTATCGGATAGCAGCTTCCACATGGCAAAAGTAATTTCGTTATCGGGTTTGTTTTTTTCATATTCGACCAGTTTTTCGATGTTTAGCAATAAAGACTCGACTTCCTCTTTATGACTAGCATAAGGCGTAATGGCTTTATTCATTAAATTAGCCGTTTCAACTTTTAATGCTGTCGTTTTTTGATAGGAATATGGGTCGAATACCGCTGTTTTGGTCGAGATACAAGAGGTCATTGCAAAGGAAATGGCAATAAAAAGTGATGCGGATTTTAATTTGAAAGGGTTCATCTATTTACTTATATAGGATTACATAATTTTTTTTGTCTCGTTTTAGTTTGCTAAGCTTTTTCCAATCGTTGTATTCTTTTTTGTCAAAATGCGGGAGGTCTTTAAAGGTTTTCCAATCACCGCCCCAGTACCAACCATATTTGATGAAAATTTTAACGCATTCATTCCAGTCCGATATTTGATCCAAGTCCCAGTCTTTTGCAGTATCCCAAGAAGCGGTCTTGCCATCTATAATAAGGCAGATATCTACGGCAAAGCCATAGTTGTGTATCGATTGTCCGCCTTTGGCATTGGTTACTTTCTTTCCAGGTTTGGTTCGGCCATAACCATAAAGGTCATCTTGCTCAGAGAAGGTTCTTAGACCTTGTGTAATACGCACCTTTGCTTTTCCGGTTAAGGCAAGGTCGCATTCCTGAATAATTTTGGTCACTTCGTCCCGAACCGAGGGATGAAGCAGATCGATGTGTTTTTTTGTTGTTTGATCCATATTTGTCTGTATTAATGTTTTTATTTTTAAGTATAAAAAGCCTTCCCGATTGTTAGAAAAACAATCACGGTGTTAATTGAGTTGTAAGATTTTAGTTTTGAAATTTATTTCTGATGAAAATATAATTTCCAATAAGTTTCTGAAAAGTCCATTTTAGATTCGCAAACGGAATGGGATAACCATTTAGGAACGGTGTAAAAGTACTTTCAAAAAGACTTACTTGGAAATTATAGGACTCTTGAAATCAGTAGTTTCAGTAAATGTGCTTTCCTGAAAAATGATTTTTTTGTGGTTTGAAATCATAATATAAAAGGATAAAAAAAATACCCGCCTTTCTAGATTAGAAAAAGCTTTAATATGTAAATACTTGTAACTACTCATTGAGTGGTTTTTGAATTAAAATTTAATCTATACTGAGATACATAGGCTTGTTTTCATCCAGACACTCTTTTGCAATGCAATAAATGTCATTGAATGCTCTAAGACGACCATCTGTTACGGCTTGATTTCTAGTATCTACATGAACTTCTTTACCAAAAACTGTTATAGTATAACCCATTTTTGTTGGTTTTCTTATTGTGAGTAAATGATTTATTTCTCGTTCAAAAACGGTTTTTATCCCAAGGGTTTCTTCTCTTGACAATTCAACATCCATTATGCCCGTTTTATTCGCTTGTTCTGGAATGACTTCTTTTAAAAAGTCTAATACAATTGGGTATTTTAGGTCTACATTTTTATTACTACCCCATTTTCTGTTTTTGGACTTTAAATCAACAGGATAAAAATCTCTGTATGTTTTCTCTTTTATGGTTGAATTACTAATAAATATCCAATTCCCATTCTCGTACAAATGATTTCCCATACTATTGTTCTTTTAAAAATTTAATAATAACCTCTTCTCTTGACCATTCCCCTTGAATTTCAACTTTAGTATATCCATTCTCTTTCGCCCATCCACCAGTAATAGTTTCAAAAGCGGCTTCTTTAGGTTGCATTCCATCATCAACAGCCTTCCAAAACTTTTTGAGGTTAATGGATTCTCCGCCGTAATGTGCGTAATAAGCAGGATGTTTTAACCAGACACCAAACATACCATCAATAGTAGGTACTTTTTTGCTTTTTTGCATGAAAGTATGCGCATCATCAAAAATTATTTTTCCTAAACCGCTGTACTGCTCATTGATTTTTGATGGCATATTAAAATCGCAATATAAAATTTCTTCGCCTTGATTTACAGTTAAGTCATATTGTTTCGCTGATTCACTATCCAATAATTTTATTTCGCATTTTAAATCCAGCTTACTGCCTTTTTTAATTGTACCCGATTCTTTTGTGGCATTAAAAGCATAGG
>JAYVGE010000490.1:0-5704 GCA_043772515.1 Flavobacterium sp.
TTGTTTTAAAACAATAGGAATAGTCAGTTCTTGCTCATAAACCGATCTTCTGTCATACGTATATTCGTTTATAAAATCAGAATACGAATGAACTGTTGCAAAATATTGTAGGTCTCCTTTGGTAAACTTAGCGACAAAATTGGGGGTAGTAAAGTCAAACGACCCATAACCATAAACAACGTCTAAAGAATTGTCTGGATCGGTAATTCGTATAGCGGTATGACCAAAGAGCGAATACGATTCGTTACCTGTACCGCAAGTAACTACAGCAATATAGGTATTGTTTGATAAAGTTATCTCTTGACAATAACTAGTGCTGAAATTGAAAAGAAGTAGTAGTAAAGGGAGAAGTTTTTTTGATGAAAAAGAGTCCATTTGGCGTGTCATTTAAGATTAGTTTCTAAAAAGGGCTAAATCTATTTTTAGAGAGAAAATATTCGAGTATAAGGCCGCACTTTGGTCTCCCAAATCGGTCAGTGCATAATCGACCTGAATGCCTTTGTATTTAAAGCCCAATCCAATATTGGGTTGAAAACCTACTTTGTTAGTGTTGTCTAATTGTTGTATACTTTGAAAATTTCCTACACCAGTTCTCAAAAAAACAATGTCGGTATAGCCAAATTCTAGCCCCAAAGCGGGATCGATACTAACGAAGTTGGTCGAAATAAGATCATTTGTTTCGCTAAAGCGCATGTTCATATTGGCTGCAACCAAAATGCTATAGTCGTAGTGTAGAATAAATTTTTTAGAGAGTCCCAATTGTGCTTTTGGTGCTGTTATCTCGGTGTTTTCGGGTAGTTCTTGATTTTTTCCTGGGATGGCTTGTGCGATTTTTTTGTATTCTTTTTCGTCGATATTCCATATGTTATAAGTGGTTGTAATGTCGCGAAGCATTAATCCAAAGTGCCAATTGTTGCGTTCAAATTGTAATCCCGCATCAAAACCAAATCCCCAAGAATTAGCAAATGAGCCAATAATTCTACGGATAACTTTGGCATTTATTCCATATTGAAATCCAAGAACAGGTAATTTTCGGGCATAAGAAAACGTAAAACCATAATCGGCAGTCGAAAAAAGACTAATCCTGTTGTAATCGACTGTCCCATTGTTGTCAATTAATTCGGTAGTATTAAGGATGTCATCTACTCCAAAACGAATTAGAGAAATACCCCAAGCACTTTGGTCGTCAATCGGACTCGCATAAGCGGCATAGTCATATTGTGCTATATTGGCAAAGTAACTAGAGTGCATTAGCGAAACCTGATCGTCTTCTAGATGTGTGAGTCCTGCGGGATTCCAGTAGCCAGAATTGACATCCGATATATGAGAAACAACTGCATTAGACATGCCTAAAGCAGCAGCGTCTACACCAATAGCCATAAATTCATTCGAGTATTTTCGAATAGTTTGTCCGTAAATTGTTACAGACAATAGTAATAATAGGACAATTTGAATCTTCTTCAATTGAATTTATTTTGTAATGCCCAAAAAGGACTATAATTTTTATCAAAAATATAATTTTTTACCGAGCTTATTTCTTCCTTTGAATAAATAAATAGTAATGAAACAATAGTGTTGATAATCTCTATTGAAAAACGCAGTTCTCTTTGAGATATTATGCTAAATTTGCCAACTTGACCCTATAAATTTAAAATCAATGAATATCAAAAAGAATATCCCCAATTTCATCACATTACTTAACTTATTATGCGGTTGCATCGCCCTTATTTTTGTTGCCGATAAAAATTTTGAAATGGCTTTTTACTTTGTTTGTTTGGGTATTTTTTTAGATTTTTTTGATGGTTTTTTTGCCAGATTATTCAAAGTATCGAGTCCTTTAGGCTTGCAGTTAGATTCTTTGGCAGATATGGTTACCAGCGGTGTTGTACCTGGTTTTGTGATGTTTCAATTATTATCGAATACACAATGCGCTTCTGTTTATACTTTTTTGCCTTATTTTGGATTCATTATAACTTTGGGTTCTTGTTATCGATTAGCAAATTTTAATATAGATACTCGTCAAACCGATTCTTTTATTGGTTTACCAACACCTGCCAATGCTCTTTTTGTGCTAAGTTTACCTCTAGTTTTAGAAACTACAAATTATGTAATAGTGGCAGATTTGTTAGCTAATTCATGGGTATTAGTTGCTATAACAATACTAAGTGCCTTTATTTTGAATGCCGAAATTTCTTTATTTGCATTAAAAATAAAGAAATTTAATTTTGCCGACAATGTCCTACAGATTGTGTTTTTATTTGTAGCTGTTTTGCTGTTAGTATTATTTCAGTTTCTAGGAATTCCGTTGGTAATAATTGCTTACGTTGTGTTGTCATTTGTGAATAATATGTTTCTAAAAAAGTAGTTTTTTATTGAAAACCCACATCGAAAAATAAATTTTCTTATAATAAAATGAAACAGTGTTCCGATAATTATAGGGATGAGAACCAAAATTTAAATACTTTTTCGGAAGAATGAAAAAAAGAACCCGAACGATTTCAAGACGGAAACCCAAAAAAAACGCCTCTTTTTTCTCTAGAAAAAGCATGCGTTTTTTTGCGTTTATCTTCTTTAGTCTATTTATTATTGGGGTTGGATATCATTATAAGAATGCTTTAGCGTATTATTTTAGCTTCAAAACAGATAAAGTACTACAAAACGATAAATTTTCGGAGGCAAGGAATCTAAATATTTTAGAAAAACATCAAGGTAAAGTAATTGGGCTAGATGTGTCCGAATACCAAGGAAAAATAAGTTGGTCTTATGTAGATACCATCGAAAGAAAGTATCCTTTGCGTTTTGTTTTTATTCGTGCTACTGTTGGTAAGGATCGATTAGATCTTCAATTTGAACGAAATTGGGAGGGTGCCAAAAAAAATAGAATGATTCGAGGGGCGTATCATTATTACCGTCCCAATGAAAATTCGTTGGAACAAGCACAACTTTTTATAGAAAATGTAAGGCTTAAAAAAGGAGATTTACCTCCAGTTTTAGATATTGAAAAATTGCCAAAAAATCAATCTATAGAAAATCTAAAAAAAGGATTAAGACGCTGGTTGATAAAGGTAGAGTCTCATTATAAGGTAAAACCAATTATTTATACTGGCGAAAAGTATTATGACGATTTTTTGAAGGATGAGTTTAGCGATTATCTTTTTTGGATTGCCAATTATAATTTTTACCGAGAAAGAATAGAAGATGATTGGCTTTTTTGGCAATTTACAGAAAAAGCATCTGTTTCGGGCATAAAAACCAACGTCGATATCAATATTTATAACGGAGATTTAGAACAGTTACAGTTTATTACTGTCGAATAGTGTTCCTATTTTTAAGGACACTGAGCCTGTCGAAGTGCAGATATTTTAGATTAAGAATTTAACATCCTCTTCTATTTTTTGTATGGTTTTTGTTGATTGCTTTTCTGTCAACTTCTAATTGCTATCCCCATGACGGAGTACTAAAAAGTGCCCGCAGATTACCTCTTTCTAAAATTCTAATTTCTTTTTTCTCAATTCAAAATTTTGCCCCAAATATACTCGACGCACCATTTCGTCTTCTACTAATTCTTCAGGAATACCTGCTTTTAGGATTCCACCTTCAAACATAAGATACGTTTTGTCGGTTATGGCAAGCGTTTCTTGTACGTTGTGATCGGTTATAAGAATACCTATATTTTTATTTTTTAATTGCGCTACAATTCGCTGAATATCTTCTACAGCAACAGGATCGACACCTGCAAAAGGTTCGTCGAGCAAAATAAATTTGGGGTCGGTTGCTAGACAACGTGCAATTTCGGTACGACGACGTTCTCCTCCCGATAGCAAATCGCCTCGGTTGGTGCGAATGTGTTCTAAACTAAACTCATCTATCAGGCTTTCCATTTTAGCTATTTGGGCTTCTTTGGATAGTTTTGTCAATTGTAAAACGCTCAGAATATTGTCTTCGATGCTAAGTTTTCTAAATACCGACGCTTCTTGAGCCAAATATCCTATTCCTTGTTGTGCTCTTTTGTACATTGGATAATCGGTGATATTCAAATCGTCTAGATAGATATTACCCGAGTTAGGCTTTACCAATCCAACAATCATGTAAAACGAAGTCGTCTTTCCAGCTCCATTCGGACCTAAAAGCCCAACGATTTCCCCTTGGTTAACTTCTACCGAAATACCTTTTACAACACTGCGACCTTTGTAGGTTTTTATTAAATTTTCTGCTCTTAATTTCATTTTTTTAGTTTAATCGTTTAATAAAGTTTTTAAGATAAAGCGTATAAAATTTGATGAAGCTATTTTGGTCTTTTTTCAAGGCAAAAAATCTTTGAATAGCGGATTTGTTCAACTGTTTTTTAACGAGATTACTTTACTTCGTGCCTCGCAACTCTTCGCAAGGCAAAAGAACAAGGGAAAACGAAGTTCGCGAAACCCCTACGAAAACACAAATATAATGTAGTAATTGTACGATTTATTTTGAAATGGTTAATCTGCTACAAATAAAGAAATAAACGAATCAAAATAACTTATAAGAATTATTTGTTTTCCTCTAAGGCTTCCCAAAATTCGTATGCTCTGCGCAAATGTGGCACAACAATGGTTCCTCCAACCAGAGTAGCAATTCCCATGGCCTCCATCATTTCTTCTTTGGTTACTCCTTCTTTATAGCTAGTTTCTAGATGGTATTTTACACAATCGTCACAGCGCAAAACTGCCGAAGCCACTAAGCCCAAAAGTTCTTTGGTCTTTACGTCTAGCGCCCCAGAGGCATAAGCATTGGTGTCTAAATTGAAAATACGTTTTACAATTTTATTGTTGTCTGCCAATAATTTTTCGTTCATTTTAGAACGGTACTCATTGAATTCTTGGATTATATCAGTCATTTTGTTTTTTTTGATTTCGTACTACAACTTTCGAAATGAAGATGCTTACTTCATAGATTAATAACATTGGTATAGCAACAATAGTCTGGCTTACCACATCGGGTGGCGTAACAATTGCCGCTACGATAAGGATTATGATTACGGCATATTTCCAGTATTTTCTTAAAAAATCGGGAGTTACCAAGCCTAATTTGGTCAAAAAATAAATAATTATGGGTAGTTCAAAAAACAAACCACTAGCCAGAACGCTAGTTTTTATCATACCTATATAGGAATCGATACTAAATTGGTTTTTTACAACATCGCTTATTTTGAATGTAGCAAAGAAATTGATCGACATCGGGACAACAACAAAATAACCAAAAAGGACTCCTAAAAAGAAAAGTAAAGACGAAACAAAAACAAAAAGTTTAGCATTTTTTCTTTCTTTTTCATACAATGCTGGGCTAATAAATTTCCAGATTTCCCATAAAATAAAGGGGAATCCTAAAATGAAACCAGCCAATACACAAATCCATACCAGTATATTTACCTGTCCTTCCATGTCTGTATTCTGAATTATAAAAGACATTTCGCCTACACAAATGCTATCTGCAAAACCCAAATAATGAGATAGGTCGCAAAAAAAACGATAGGTAATAAAATCGGGTTTTGTGGGACCAAAGATAATGACGTCAAAAATATAGTCGCTTATAAAAAAGGTTATTGCTGCAAGAATCAATATTGCAATAGTACTTCGAACTAATAACCATCTTAATTCTTCGAGATGGTCTAAAAAAGACATTTCGTTTAGGTTTTTCTTTGCCATTATAGTATTCCTTCTTTTAAAAT
>JAYVGE010000491.1:0-5701 GCA_043772515.1 Flavobacterium sp.
CTAAAAACAAGTGCGACATTATTTTAATCACATACTTAAATATAAAAAGATGAAAAAAATTGCTTTAATAACAGGCGCAACTTCAGGAATTGGAAAAGCAACGGCGATAAAATTATCAAAAAACGGCTATGATTTAATTTTATGCGGACGTCGAGTTGAAAAGTTAGATGAACTAAAAAATCTATTGTCAAAAACCGTGAATGTTCATTCATTAATATTTGATGTTGGCAATAGAAAAGAAGCTGAATTTCAACTGAATTCCTTGTCAAGTGAATGGAAAAATATTGACGTCCTAGTTAATAGTGCAGGAAATGCTCATGGAATATCTCCAATTAATACTGGAGAAATTGAGGATTGGGATGCCATGATTGATGGTAATGTAAAAGGACTCCTATATGTATCAAGAATAATTATCCCACGAATGGTTGAGAGAAAAAAAGGGCACATTATAAATTTAAGTTCTGTTGCTGGTAAACAAACATATGCTAATGGTGCTGTTTATTGTGCTTCCAAAAAGGCAGTGGAAGCGATAAGTGAAGGCATGAGACTTGACCTAACTGAACATGGAATTAAAATTACGAACATAGCCCCAGGTGCTGTTGAAACAGAATTTTCAGTAGTTAGATTTAAAGGAGATAAAGAAAAATCTGAAAGAGTTTATGAAGGCTACGAACCATTGCTTGCAGAAGACATAGCTGATTTGATATTTTATGCTGTTAATGCTCCAGAAAGAGTAACGATTGCCGATGTGTTAATATATCCTAAATCTCAATCTGCACCTACAACAATACACAGAAAATAAAAGAGATTGCCTAACACTTGCTCACAAGAGATTTGGGCAATTGGCTTAATTTGAAAATAGGTTTGTATTTGGGAAGTTTTGGAAAATCCGAATATAAGGGCTAATTCAAGCCCAAACCTCTTGTAGGAAGGCAACGTTTATACTAACAACTAAAAAATAAAAAAATGAGTTACAACGTCAACGAAAATGGTTATTACGGCGAATTTGGAGGAGCCTACATTCCCGAAATGTTATACCCAAATGTAGAAGAATTACGTCAGAATTATTTAAAAATAACAGCAGATCCCGAATTTCAAGCAGCGTTTGATGCCTTACTAAGAGATTATGTAGGCCGACCAACTCCATTGTATTTTGCAGAACGTTTATCGGCAAAATACAACACCAAAATTTATCTTAAGAGAGAGGATTTGTGTCATACAGGCGCACACAAAGTCAACAATACCATTGGGCAAATTTTATTAGCCAAGCGATTGGGCAAAAAACGCATCATTGCCGAAACAGGAGCAGGTCAACACGGTGTGGCAACAGCAACTGTTTGCGCCTTGATGGGATTGGAATGCATCGTGTACATGGGAGAAATCGACATCAAGCGTCAAGCTCCCAATGTAGCGCGTATGAAAATGCTAGGTGCCGAAGTTCGCCCAGCACTTTCGGGATCCAAAACTCTAAAAGACGCTACCAACGAAGCCATTCGAGACTGGATTAACAATCCGGTAGACACCTATTACATCATCGGATCGGTTGTGGGACCACATCCTTATCCAGATATGGTGGCGCGTTTCCAGTCAGTGATTTCAAAAGAAATAAAATCCCAATTATTAGAAAAAGAAGGACGTGAAAACCCGGATTATGTGATTGCCTGTGTAGGTGGTGGTAGCAACGCCGCTGGTGCTTACTACCATTTTTTGGACAATCTAGATGTAAAAATTATTGCCGTTGAAGCCGCTGGTTTAGGCGTAGATTCTGGCGAAAGTGCTGCTACTTCAGCTTTGGGGAAAATCGGAATCATTCACGGAAGTAAAACCCTTTTGATGCAAACTCCAGACGGTCAGATTACCGAGCCATATTCTATTTCGGCGGGTCTCGATTACCCCGGTGTTGGTCCTATGCATGCGCATTTGTTTGCATCGGGAAGAGCGCAATTCATCGCCATTACTGATGATCAAGCAATGAATTGGGGATTACAACTTTCTAAAATGGAAGGTATTATTCCCGCCATCGAAAGTGCCCATGCCTTTGCAGTGCTCGACGAAATGAAATTTAAAAAAGAGGACATTGTAGTACTAAATCTTTCGGGAAGAGGCGACAAGGATTTGAATACGTATATTGATTATTTTAAATTGTAAAAAAGACAACCCATCAACCCTCTCAGGGTTTTGGACCCTGACAAGGTTAAATTTCCAAAATTAGAATCTATGCAAAAATTAGTCACTTACGGTACCTTGCAAAATGATGACATTCAAGAATCCCTTTTTGGACGTATTCTTCAAGGAACTCCTGAAACATTAATTGGTTATAAGCTAAATGAAATTCAAATCGAAGAAGAATTTGGATTGATTCAATACCCTATTATTATGGAAACGCAGCAACCCGAAGTCACCATTAGTGGAATCGTATAAGAAATCTCGACAAATGACCTTCATCAAGCGGATTTGTACGAAGGATTACATTACAAACGGGTCGAAGTGCATTTGCAATCCAATGAAAGGTGTGGGCTTATAGTGTAGCAAATTAAATTCTTACCTTAAAAAACAAAAACCTACAAGGTCAGAAAAAAGACCTTGCAGGATAATCAAACGACCTATAAGCTTTTTCAACCTTATAGTTCTAAATCCTAAAATAAAATGAACCGAATAAATCAAAAATTACAAGAAGACAAAAAAATACTTTCCATCTACTTTTCAGCTGGATATCCCAACTTAAATGACACCGTACAAATCATTCAGGATTTAGAAAAAAGCGGTGTTGATATGATCGAAATTGGACTTCCGTTTAGTGATCCTTTGGCCGATGGGCCAACCATTCAAGCCAGTTCGACCCAAGCTTTGCATAACGGAATGACGACCCAAATCTTATTTGACCAACTGAAGAATATTCGCCAAAGCGTAACCATTCCGCTTGTTATTATGGGCTATTTTAACCCGATGTTGCAATACGGAGTGGAGAATTTCTGTAAAAAATGTGCCGAAATAGGAATCGATGGTTTAATCATTCCCGATCTTCCTGTAGATGTATATGCCGAGCAGTACAAATCCACTTTCGATACATACGGATTAATCAATGTGTTCTTGATTACGCCACAAACTTCGGACGAACGTATTCACTTTATTGATAGTGTTTCGGATGGTTTTATTTATATGGTGAGTTCGGCGAGTGTAACGGGATCCCAATCTGGATTTGGAAACACACAAGAAACGTATTTCAAACGCATTGCCGACATGAATCTAAAAAACCCTCAAGTGATTGGTTTTGGAATTAATAATGCGGAAACCTTCAATCAAGCAACTCAATTTGCCAAAGGAGCCATTATTGGAAGTGCTTTTATTACCCATTTGACAGCCAATGGAACTGAGAAGATTGAGGAGTTTGTGAAAGCGATACGATAGTTTAAATTTACAAGTAAAACGGCATGATAACAAGAACATCCTTCCAAAACATCGATTTTCAAAATCTTGTCGTTTTATTTGATAAAGATTTGAAAATAAAAGAGTACTAATTTTAATGTTTTATTTCAATCAAATCAAATCAAATGACACAAATACAATATGGTATTGCTTTTTTCGCAATACTACTACTATATTTCATCTTTATTCGCAAAAAGAAGGAACAGGTAATTGATCCCTACTTATGGTTAAAAGAAAAAGAGGATAATTTTAATTTTGAGCTAATTGGTAAATACTTTCAAAACAATATAAAATTTGAAAAAGAATACTCCCAACATATATCAGACAAAGTTTCAATCGATCTTGATTTAGAGGATGTTTTCAAGAAAATAGACAGGACTACTTCGAGAATAGGACAGCAATATTTATTTTACAAAACTCGTGTTATCCATAATTCATTAGAAAAATTAGATTCGTTTTCAAAATTAGTAACGTTTTTCAATGATAATGAAAAGCAAAGACAAGCGTGTATTACGGAATTATCTAAATTAAAATCCCAAAATGGATATTTCTTTGAAGAGTTGCTTCATGAGGATCTTATAACAAATAAAAGAACAGCAAAAATCTGTATTTATTTGAATATTGTATTTATAAGTTTAATAATAGTTACTTTTTATTACTCAATATTTTTCTTTTCATTAATACCTTTATTTTGTGCCAATCTCTTTTTTCATTATAAAAACAAAGCATTAATAGATTTTAACTTAAATAAAATAATTGAATTTATTAAAACGCACAAAACGGCTCAAAAAATCATTGAAATAGACGATTATTTTGATATTCATTTTGAAAACCCCGTTTTTATTAAAGTTTTATTTCAATTTAGAAAAAGAATTAGCATCATTCAAACAGATCAGTTGACTAATAATGAGTTTTTAATGCCGTTATGGCTAACTTTTGAAATATTAAAAATAACTTTCAATATTGAAGTAATCTTATACAATAGTTTTTTACAAGATTTTAATAGGTATAAACCTGAACTGAATCAATTATTTAAATTTATAGGAGAAATTGATTCTAGTATATCTGTCTCTGGGTTAGACCAATGTGGAATGAAACTTTCTAAACCGAATTTTACCAATCAAAAACAGCTCATTATTGAAGATTTGTACCATCCCTTAATCGATAATTGTGTTTCAAATTCATTAGAATTAAAAAAGAAAAGTATGTTATTGACCGGTTCAAATATGTCAGGAAAAACAACTTTTATACGTTCATTAGCAATAAATTGTATTTATTCACAAAGTTTAAATATTTCTTTTTCAAAAAAATTCGAAAGTCCTTTTTTTAAAATATTTTCATCTATTAGAACACAAGATGACATTAATCAAAATACAAGTTTTTACCTTGATGAGGTCTTAACTATAAAAGACTTTCTAAATTCTGTAGAAAAAAATGTACCTCATTTATTTATACTTGATGAGATTTTTAAAGGCACAAATACACTTGAAAGAATTGCTATTGGTAAATCTGTTTTATCTTATTTAAATACAGAAGATAATTTTGTTTTTGTTTCAACTGATGATTTAGAACTAGCCGATTTATTACAAAATGACAATTTTAACTTGTTTCATTTTTCCGAAAACGTAACCGAAAATGCATTGACTTTTGATTATAAATTGCAACAAGGCAAATTGCAAACAAAAAATGCGATTAGAATTTTAAATTTGTATAATTATCCTGAAAAAATTATATCAGAAGCAACAGAAATTTATAATAATTCGTTATTACTGAATAGATTGTTATGTTAGAAAAAATAAAAAGAACATCCTCCGAAAATATAGATTTTCAAAATCTTGTCGTTTTGCTTGATAAAGATTTGAAAATAAAAGATGGCGAAGATCATGATTTCTATTCACTGTTTAATAAAATAGACAAAATAAAAAATGTTGTTGTTTATTATTTCAAGAATGAAGCTGTTGGTTGTGGCGCATTCAAGGAATATGATGACACTATAGTTGAAATTAAGAGAATGTTCGTTCACCCTAATTTTCGAGGAATAGGAATAGCTAGTGCTGTTTTAGAAGAGTTAGAAATTTGGGCTAGAGAGATAAACTATGTAGCGTGTGTTCTAGAAACGGGTACAAATAACCCCGACGCTATTGGGCTTTACGGCAAATCGGGGTATAAAATAATCACCAACTATGGTCAATATGAAAATGTTGAGAATAGTGTTTGTATGAAAAAAACAATTTAATACAAACCCAAATATAATACAACCCAATCCCTCCTCTAT
>JAYVGE010000492.1:0-2380 GCA_043772515.1 Flavobacterium sp.
CAGAATAAACATGAAGGTTTGTGTCTGTAATATCAACGCCTTTGTTTTTAAGTTTAGCAAACAATGATTCATCCGATTCCGAAATACTAACCATTACATCAAATGGGTAAACAATTAATGATATTATAAAGTTTAATGACTTTGCCTTCATAATTAATTTGAATTATTAAATTTATTTTTTACTTTTATGGATTTAAAATAGTCAATCATTCTTTTAGCTTCATTCCATTCTATTGATGATAACTCTTTTTTTAATTTCGTTTCGCTTTTTTGTATATAGTTCATAACAAATAATTTAAAGAAGCTACGAAGCACAGAAAAAAACAAAAACTAACATTGGGTTTTGCAATACCGCTGGACGCTTACCTTTGATGCCGATGTATTCGGGCGGCATCGCAAAGCCCTGGGCGTAGTGGCAATACTACCTGCGTTTACTGTGATAGATAAATTCTTCCAAAGTGTTTATAAATGGATTATCGTTGTCAGACAAAGCATTATAATCTTCGGTAATTTCTTCACCAGTAACAATGTTTCTGCTCGCAATAATTTCAAAATCTTTATTTCTAACTGTGTTGAAATCTTCTGAATGATTAATCATGCAATAACCGTTATTGTGAGCGAAGGATTTTAGCTTCCACTTCTTCGCATAATCCACCCATTCTTTATGAAAATTGAAATCAGCATAACCCTGGACAACCCCCTCGCCTTTTTTAATATCTCTTTGAGCAAACAATCCAAGACCATGAATTTTAGACGGCTTTATAAAAGTGTTGATTAACTCACTTTTTTTGCCCGTACTGCCACGAACAAGGGTATTTGCAATAGTTGGGCAGGACGTTACGCTTTCAGCTTCGGGAATACTATTTTGCTTCATCTGTAATTCAATTTTTGTTTTTCAAAGCTCCGCCCGCCCCGTTCACTGGTAAAATTATTCCTTTATCCCTGCAATTTTGCCTTCCCTTTTCAATGCACTCAGGATATTTTTCATAGTTTAATTTTAAATTTTCCATTGTATATAATTTTAGTTATTAATCCTTCCCTTATTCCCATAACTTTTTAATTTAGTCGCCAGGACGTTATATGAAAATTTTCAAAAATCAGTAATCACTATCACCGCAAATGTCGCAATTGCCCCTTCCCATCATTGTCTGCTTTTTGCCAAAATAAGTGTGGTTACAGGTTGCTCTAATACTTGAAACTTTATTATGTATTTCCATTATGTTTTCATTGGCAATTCGTGCATTCGTTTCGTGTTCGCTTTTTTCTTTGCTCAATTTGCTAATTTGCTTAAAGTAAAAGTCAATCGCTAATTTTAAGGAAAAACATCCAAATCTTTCAGGTTTATAAATTTCTTGAATATCCCAATCTTTTATATTTTTCCCTGTTTTAGTTGAAATTTTAGAATGTGCTGCAATTTTTTGGTCTGTAACTAAACATTCAAAATATAGCCCATTAAATACTTTTGGACCTGTATAATCGTATAGGTAATAAATAATTCCTACTTCTAAATCTTGTGTGTATTTCATATTTTTTATTCTTTGGCTTTTAGATCTGACAATTGGGAATTTAATACTTTCAATTCTTCGATAATATTTGTGTATGCTCCATCTTCATTATTTGGATACAAACATTTTTCTAAGGCTTCAATTGTATGCTTTACGGTTGCGAATGAACATCCAATAATCCCTTTATAGTTATCTTCTCTTTTACCACTTTCTAGTTGGCAGCCTCCTAAAATGTTTTCCCAAAGATCTTGTTCAAGTTTTTCTAAGTTCATAATATTTATTTTGACGTTAATTTACCGGCTCCATTAATTTACTCATGTTTATTTTTTTTAAGTGGTTTAAAAATTAATCTACATTATTATAAATAATAGATAGAATGAATAAGATTATTATTGTTTTTAGTTCTTTCATGGTTTAAAAATTTTAGGTTTAGTAATTTCATTTCCCACTGAATACCTATACATCCTGAATCCATCAGCCGGGCAGCCGGATAAGGTTGTTGAGTTGAGTCTCCATTGTATCAATTCATCGTTACATAAATAATTCTCAAATGGTTTGAAAGGGTGCATTTCAATTGTATGAGTATAGATAGTATCTCGGTTGTAGAAGTCTGCAAACATGAATACACGTTGGCAGGGGGGATGCTGTTCATAGTTGCCCTTAGAACAACTTGCCAAAACGATTGATAAAAATATTAAGAGTTTCATGATTAGGTTTTTTTAAAGGTTAGGGTTGTTATTTTAAAAAACCGCTATAACGGGCGGCTCCCGGCTTTTTAGAATCTACTAAAAAACTATGAAGCCTCCTTAATTTTAGAAACGGTATACACCATTATTTCTGATTTTGGGTAAGAATTTTTAAACTCGATTGCTTCA
>JAYVGE010000493.1:0-2380 GCA_043772515.1 Flavobacterium sp.
CATAATAAAAGTTTCTTATTAGTTTTATCAATAAATGAAGCTAAGAAAACTTAATGTCGCGGTTTATGGAATAAAATTAATGGTTAGTTGGATCAATAACGCAGTCAACTATAGAAAATGTCCTGTAACTGTTCGATTAGGGTCACAATAGCGATGACAGCGCCACAGCGCAACACGTTTACGCAGCAGTCTTTATTCTATGATTCTCATACACCGCATTCACACACAGATGGCGCTCATGTAAAGTCAGTTGGATTATTCAAATAAATACTCTTTAGTCAGAATCCAATTAAAAAACTTGTTGGACTTTTTACACAAATTTATTGCCACCAGTGAAAACGAATTAACTTAAGATCAACACCAGAAAGAATAAAGAAATCCCATAAAAGTTAACCTCCATTAAAAGCAACAACAACAACAAAAACTGGAAAAGTACCAATTTCCCACTAAGCTCATAATTGAAAGCTCTCTCCTTTCACCCAGCCTCAAATTCAATTTCACTCATTAAAAAAATATCACAAAACAAGGCAAAGAAAGAAAAAAAAAAAGAAAAGTTGTGTTTTTCCTTGTTGCTTGTTGTTGTTTTTCCAGCGTAAAAAAGCATAAAGAAAAAATTACGCGAAAAAAGTATTTCTTTATACATTTTTTTTTATATACAATTTTCCGCTGTTCCTTTTCCTTTGGATGTTTCTAATAATAAACCATAACCTACCGTAAAATAAAAAAAACACAGCAACCGTCGCGTCGTTGACTTTTTTCTTCCTAACTTTTAAATAATAATAAAAAAAAATCACTTTGTGGATTTTTCTTCTTTTTTAATTAGCATTTTCTATTTTCTTTTTTTTTTGGTTGGTGATTTTTTATTCACTGTCTGAGGGTTGCTTTTTCGGTGGCGGGTGAATTGAATTAAAAATAATGCGAGTACTGAGAAAGAGAGAGAGAGAGAGAGAGAGAGGAAGAGGAACTTTAAAAAAAAAGAATAAACACATTAATGATGAGGATTTTTCCTTACATTTTCATTATCACCGGAGTTTTTCTTTCTGTGTTTCTTTTTTATTTTGGTTGTTTGTGGCTTATTGTTAACATTAATTTATTGGTTGTACCAGGAGTAATGAGGGTGGAATTCTTCAGTAAATAAGTCAATGTTGATAATTACATGCAAATATTCATCAACACATCCAAGAGAGGTTCAGGAAGGTCAAAGGGATTTCTAAAGAAAGAAGATAAGAAGAAGAATAAGAAGAAGAAAACTGCCCACATTACTCAAACTAATGGGGAAAACTATTTGATGGATGCCATTGTTGGGTGAAAAACAGGAGAAGCAGCAGGAGATAAATGATCCTTAAATATATATGGAAATACAGTGTAATAGAGTGATGTTGATGATAAGGATTTTTCGCACAAATAGGAAAATGGGAAAATTCCTTTTTCCACCGGTAAATGGAGGGTAGAAATTGAGGACTTTTACACTCATCTTTGCTTCTATCTTCTAACTAATGCCATGTGCCATTAAGGAACATAATGGTCTTCCTTTTGTTGTAAGGAAAATGGGAAAATGGAAAAACTGAGAATGAGGAGGAAAAACCGAAGGATAAATTGACAGGCAACAAAATGAGGGTGATTTTTATTGATACCTAATACATTTGCATACTACACATTTTCCAATTTTCTTTTATTATCAAGAGGGGGCTCTCTTTTGCGACATAAAACATCATAGAAGAAAATCCAATTTTCCCTTTTCGAAAAACGGAACACGGAAAATGTTTCTCTATAATAATAAATGAATGTGGAATTTCGGGGGGAAAATTGCTATGCTGTGTCCATGGATCTGTGGAGTGGATAATGGCGAGAGCGAAAGAGCCGAAGGGGACACAATTATTGATTATCGGTTGGACGAATCATAGCTTCTCCAGCAGTAGCTTCAATATCATGCGAAAAACACATTCAACCGAGAAAATATATCCCAACAAAATGGTGTTGGAGGTGGAGGAAAAACACATTTTCACAATTCCAAAAAACGGATATTTTTCGGCGGTGAAATAGGAAAATGAGGTTGGGAATGAGGAGGGACAAGCAAATGAAAATTGCGGGGGGGTAAATATATATGTTGGGTGGGTTGGAAAATGAAATATTCACCAGCATTATCTCTTCTCAGGCAAAGCCGAGTTTATTTCGCAAAACCTATAGCAAGAAATAATACGTTGTCATCTCCTTGTTCATCCCTTTATGTTATCTCTCCTTTCGCTCCTTGATGCTTATGTACTTTCTTCTTACCTACCTATCTCTGACTACTATCTTCCCCGAAATTAATGTTGTATTCGTTTTGAATTGTTTAATTGTTAGAAATACTTTCAAAAACATAATTCAATTATGATTTTTT
>JAYVGE010000494.1:0-15054 GCA_043772515.1 Flavobacterium sp.
CAAGTGATTTCCAATGTCCGATATCTGGAACAACAGGTGTAACGGTTGGTAAAAACATAAAACTATTGACGCCCGTAGCAAAGAAAAGATAGGCAACGATCGGGAAAATAAACAGTATAAAAAGGACTATATTTTTTTTCATTACTAGGGAATATATTAATATGGCAATCCGTTAAGCAGACCATTATTTTTCTTGACACCCCCGACAGCTTTCGGGGTTTGTGAATTTACACAGATTAATTTGTGTAAAAATCGTATTGGTATTCGTTGCGAACAGTCATATATATTAAAGTACAAAAATAAAAAAAGGCACGCAATGCGCACCCTTTTTTTGAATTAATATCATGTTAAAAATTCCATTTGATAGTAGAATCTTTAAAAACCTCAAATATATAATTTCCTTCTGTTAAGAGAATGAAAAGTAAATACAATACTAGAAAAACAACTGGCCAAATTACAGCATTTTTCAAACTGCTTGTTTCTCCTTCCATGTGCATGAAAGCAAATACAATATAGTAAGCTTTAAATATTGTAAGTATATAAAATATCCAGTTCAGTAAACTTAGACTCAAAAAATGTTTCATGTATAAAGCATCAGGTTTTAAAATCCCCAATATTACTTCGACAATAGTAACGGCAGATAATATTCCGAAGACTTTCCAGATTCTACCTAAATTAGATTCGTGTACGTGTGACATAATAATAACGTTATTTTTAAATTAAACTAAGTAGAATACTGTGAAAACAAATACCCAAACTAAATCGACAAAGTGCCAGTAAAGTCCAACTTTTTCGACCATTTCATAACTTTTTCTTTTTTCGTAAGTCCCAACAAGTACATTAAAAAATATAATAATGTTGATAATAATACCCGAAATAACGTGAAAACCGTGAAAACCAGTAATAAAAAAGAAGAAATCGGCAAACAATTTGCTACCATATTCGTTTCTTTCTAAGTTAGCACCTTCTACAACATATTTGGCGTTTTCTAATCGAGATTCAGACTCTTTTCTAGAAAGAACTGTTTTTTGTTTTTTGTCATTAATAACCTCGGTACGAATTAAAATATCTGGATGTGACTTAAACCCTGCTTGTACTTCGGCAACAGAATAAGAAGGCAAAGCCGCTTCTTTCATAAACCATCTTCCTTTATCTCTAGTCAATTGTTCTCTTTCTTCTGGCAAAGTACTAGCAAAATCGGCAAGCGCTACACGATGTCCTTCTTTATCAACAAACTGAAGTAAACTACCTCCTTTTGTTTCAATAGCACCATACTCTCCTTTTATAAAGTTTTTCCATTCCCAAGCTTGTGAGCCTACGAATATCAAACCACCAATGATGGTAAGAAACATATACAATGTTACTTTCTTTTTATTTAACTGATGTCCTGCATCAACAGCCAAAACCATTGTTACAGAAGAGAAAATCAAAATAAAAGTCATTAATGCCACATAATACATAGGTGCAGATACACCGTGCATAAATGGAAAGTGCGTAAACACTTCGTCGGCCAATGGCCATGTTTCGATAAATTTGAATCTAGAAAAGCCGTAAGCAGCTAGAAATCCAGAGAATGTTAAGGCATCGGACACGATAAAAAACCACATCATTAATTTACCATAACTTGCTCCCATTGGCTCATTGTTGCCTCCCCAAGTTTTTTCTTCGTTATTTGCAGTAGTAACTGTCGCTCCCATAAAAGTTATTCGTTAAAAAGTTCCCAAATTTACGTTTTTTTCTTATCTAAAGAAATATAAAAATAAAAATAAATAAACCCACAAGAAATCTAGAAAGTGCCAGTACATTGCACCTAGTTCAATTCCAAGAGTTTGAGTTGAATTGTATTTTTGTTTAAAATGATTATAAATTATAATTAAAAGTGAAACCAGTCCACCAGCCAAATGAATCAAGTGTACAACCGTTACGATATAAAGAAAAGTCGTCGTAATTGAGCTCTCACTTCCTGTAAAATAATACCCACTAGAAACAATTTGTTCGAAGCCTACAAACTGCAGAACAACAAACAAAATACCCAGAGCCAAAGTAGTCAAAAGAAACAATGTCGTTTGGCCTTGATTGTCTTTTTGAATGGCTTTTTTGGCCAAATAAAAGGTAACACTACAAGCAATAATCACTAGCGTACTATAATAAAAAGCGGTTGGTAACTGAAAATCTTTCAACCAATCGGTTCTCGATTTACTCACTACAAAAGCGCTCGTAAGTCCCGCAAACATCATTGTCATGCTGACCATAGCAAACAACAATATCAATTTGTAAGACCTTGCCGTTCTTGATTTGTGTTCTTCTGTTGTCATTGTCATCTCCATAAAACTATCTTAAAAATTTATCAAATATAAAAACTAATTGTAATAATGTAATATAAGAAACACTTACCAGCATCAATGTTCGTGCGGCTTTTGCGCTACGCAGCTTATACAGACGCAAGGCATAATATAACATCCAAAGTCCCAGCAAGAAAACTAGGATTGCCGCAATTGGTGTTATAAACAAACTACCTGTATACCCTAATGAAGGCAAAAGCGAAGCAATAATAAGCCAAACCGTGTACAAAATAACTTGTAGCGCTGTTCCTTTGTCTTTTTTACCAGTTGGCAACATGAAGAAACCTGCTTTTTCATAATCTTCGTACAAAAACCATCCTATTGCCCAAAAATGGGGAAATTGCCAGAAAAACTGAATTAAAAATAATGTTCCTGCTTCGATACCAAACTCACCCGTGGCAGCAACCCAGCCCAACATAAAAGGAATGGCTCCAGGGAACGCACCGACAAAAACAGATAGCGATGTAATTGTTTTTAGTGGCGTATAAACACTAACATAAAGAAATATCGAAATCGCTCCAAACATAGCCGATTTGGCATTGATGGTATACAACAAATAAATTCCGATAATCGTAAGTAATCCAGCAATAAACAATGCCATACTAGAAGACATTCTTCCTGCAGGAACAGGACGATTTTTGGTTCTATCCATCAACGCATCTAGGTCTTTTTCGATTACTTGGTTAAAAGCATTAGAGGCTCCGACCATGCAATATCCTCCAATAGCGAGTTTCAAAAAAACAACCCAACTAAAGGCACTCATATCTGGTATTCCCAACATAAACCCTGCGATAGACGAAAAGACGACACTAACCGCCAGACGTGCTTTGGTTATTTCTCGGAAATCAATATAAATAGATTGTAAGGAAAGGGTATTCGATGTTGTGCTCAATTCGTTTCTTTTATTTGTTTTTACAAAACTGCTGCAAAGATACGGTTTAGAATTTAGAATTTAGAATTTAGAATTTAGAATTTAACGAACCATTACAATTAACCAAAATCCTAATAATCAAAATACCAATTAAAGACATCCGTTCTTAATCCTAATGAAAACCAAGTAGTGCTATCTTTAAAAGTAGTTAGCGTTTCTTGTGTCGGATTAAAGTTTCTGTAAATAAAACTACCGAATAACTTTAAATTAGTGGCAGGATTAACCAAATAGCCCGCTTGTAAATCGGCAATCAAAATCGTAGTTTTATTACCTTGCCCCACTTTTACACCTTTATCTGAAGGTCTTTTTTCGTCATAATCTTTATAAATATTCCCTCCGTAGTTAAACATATCTGCGGTGGTATTAAAATCTAATCCCCTAGTACCCGAAGTTACTTTTGCATCGGCAAAATAACGCCCTTTGTGATAGCGAGCCAAAAGAATAAATTCATCAAAATTTCCTCCCCATTGGTGCCCTAAACTTTGGTTATTATGCGCATAGTTCGTAATCGGATTACTATGCGAATACACATACGGACGCACGTGATTGTATTCTAGCTGCAACAGCAAATTAGGCACTTGAAAAGCATTGAAGTACTTAACGCCCAATTGATACCCAAATTTATTCTTCCAACTATTGTTTCCTTCTTTTACATCCCCGATAGAGAATTCATCCAAAAGAAATTGCCCGTAAAGATTTACTCGATTGTTCCATTTGTATTTATAGGTAAATCCTAATAATGCATTCCCACTTTTTGACGAAGAAGAAAACTCTACCGATCTATAAAAAATAAGTGGATTCACAAAACTAACATCAAAACCTCTGTTGTTGCTATCTGTCCAGACTACCGACTCAAAAAAACCAAGATTCAATCTGTTCGATAGATTCCAACTCAAGTAATGATTTGCCATAAACTTGGTTGCATAGGTATTCTCGACAGTAACCTCTGGCCGTACATCTTTGAGCCACATGTAAGTATTGGTGTATTTTATTTTCCAGAAATTGGTATTTATTTTAAAATAAGGATACGGAGCAGCCCCATCACTTTCTAACAAAGAACGGTAGCCATCTCCTATAAAATTCCTACCATAACCCAATTGTAAATCGATATATTTATTTGGCGCATACGTCAAATTGGCTTCTGCCAGAGGAAAATCGTAAGCATCTGTTTTAAATCTTTTTGCAATTCCAACCCCTGGAACAATCGCTGGATTTCCTCCAGAAGGTTTTATCGTTTCGGCATACGAATTTATATAATCTGCAAACCTTCCCTGACTTTCAAAAACGGTGGTCGTAAAATTAAGTTGCGAACCTAATCCTCCTCGAAAATTAAGTGCTCGCGTGTTTACATACGTATAAGAAACCTTACTGTGCGATGCGTTACCTACCTGTAAATCGAGAATCGGATTTAAAGTAAACCAATACCCATCTCCTTGAATGGCTACCGCGTTTTCGTTCCATAACTTTCTGCTCCACCAACCCGAGGTTTCTTTTTTTAGTTTTTCGTTTACCTCCTTGATGCTATAATATTTAGCAACTTCTGTATACGTATAGGGCTTAGATGCTGTATGATTATTACTTCCCAACTGATTCATAGCCGCATCGAAATGCGCATAATAACTATGGGAAAAAGGAACGTTTAAATGACTTGTCAATTCAGGACTATCGAACTTTTTATAAACGATACTGTCCAATTCTGTGCGTGTGGCATTTTTATCTAGCAACGGGATAGGAACTGCAAGAGCAACCGCAGCAATGGCCTCCTTACTCATCAAGGGTATTGCAATACTAATTGTAAACTTCGAATAAATAGGCTTCCCATCATAGGTAGGAGGTAAAATTTTAGGGAATTTTCTGAAAACTTTATTAGTTTCCTGAACCAAAGTTTCTGCTACTGCATTTACATAAATAACTTTAAAAACCCCATTCGCATCTACTTCAAACAGTACTTTTACAGTTCCTTGAAAATTATTTTGCTTTAAGCTTTCTGGAACTTCAAAATTACGATACACAAAATCCTGAACTTCATTATAAAAACACTCTTCTAATGCGCTCGACTCCAGTTTTTGACAGCTAGAAAAAACAGGAAATCGTTCTCCAGTAAAAACAATTGGTTTTGAATTATTTTTCTGTTCTTGCCCGTAAATAAAAATAATACTTAGAAAAAATAGTATAGTGGTAAAACTTTTTATCATGTTGGTTTTGGTTGTAAAATTAGTAGTCCAATATCGTATTTTGTCCTGTAACGATTGCCTTTGCGCCAGAAGTACCGATTCGCTTAACGCCCAAGCGAATCATGGCTACTGCTTCGTCATACGTACGGACTCCACCTGCCGCTTTTACAGGAAGTGGCGAAGAATTTTCTAACATCAATCGTATTGAAGCAAGTGTCGCTCCGTTGGGTAAATTATTTTGTGTTTTATAAAACCCCGTAGAGGACTTCACAAAAACAGAAGCGTAAAATTGTTCATCAAAATTAGAGATAATACTGTTTTTTATCAAAGCAGACAATTGCACAATTTGCTCCTCTTGGAGTGCAGCGACTTCTATAATCCATTTCACAACTTTGTGATGCATCAAACCCAATTGGGTGCCTGTTAGAATTTCGTTCTTAATCAAATCGACATCATCCATTTTGAAAGCTTCGTAATTGCAAACAAAATCCAGTTCATCGGCACCGTCTTCAATGGCTTGGGTAGCTTCCTTTAGCTTTTCGGTTATCGAAGCGTTACCCTCAGGAAAACCAATTACGGTACCTACAAGCACTTTTGAATCCTGTACAATCTTCATCTTTCTAGCCAAAGAAACTTTGTCTGGACGCACCATCACGAGTTTGAAATTTTCATCGATAGCTTCTTGAACAAACTGCTGTACGACATCTATATTCTCGCTTTGGCTAAGACCAGCCTGCTCCGCTGTTTTCAAATAGGTAGAATCTAAATAGGATCTAATATTCATGACATTTCACATTGCGCCACAAGAGTAGCAAATACGTTGCAAATTTACATTTTATATTCATAATGAGTTTAAAACACATATTCTCTTTTTATTTAATTACAAATCGAAGAAAACGACACTTTATGCTACACTATTAAACAAAAAAACCCACCGAAGTGAGATTTTTTTGAATATAATTAATCTATTTTTTTAAATATTTGATAAAAACGATCCCTATAATAGCTAAAAAAGCACCTACTGTATTTGCCATTACATCATAAACATCGCCATTTCTAGAAGTAGTCACTGTATTTTGAAGTATTTCGATTGAGATTCCAAATAAAACAGAAAACAGAAACGAAACAAACAATGCCTTGACAAAACTTAAACTATTGGGTTCCCTATAAAAAAAAGAAAACCAAAGCAATGTAAAAACGAGATGAAAAAAAACATGCGCTACTTTATCTAGGTTTTCAATAGGAACAACTGGAACATTGCTAGATCGTATTAAACAAAAAAACAAAACCAACCCTGTCCAGAATAAAGCCCCAAATAAATAAAAATATTTAGGCACCTATCAATTCTTTGTAGGCCGCATCTGAAAGCAATGAATCATAATCGGCTGTATTTGTCACCTTGATTTTTATCATCCATCCTGCTCCATAAGGATCCGAGTTTACTGTTTCTGGAGTAGTAACCAATGCTTCATTGAATTCTACAATCTCTCCAGCCAATGGAAGAAACAAATCTGAAACCGTTTTTACCGCTTCGACAGTACCAAAAACCTCATCTTTTTCTAAAGTTTGATCTAAAGTTTCGACTTCAACATAAACGATATCACCCAATTCTTTTTGCGCAAAATGAGTAATTCCTACTGTAGCAACATCGCCATCAATACTTACCCATTCGTGATCTTTTGTATACTTTAAACTCGCTGGTATATTCATAAAAATTGTAATTAATAATTAATAGTTTGTGTTTTTTTTGTGTGGCAAATGTAATAATCTTCTATTTAAAACCCATTTAGAATTCAATAAAAAACATCTAATTACCAAAATTATAACGAATCGTAAATCCGCCTCGAATATTAGTAAGCGGAAATGATGTTGATATTACTGCTTTTGAAAAAGAATGATCGTAATAAAAAATTGCTGTTAGATTTTTGCTAAAAGAATAATCTGCCGTTAATTTTACCGTCCAAATATCCTGACCTCCAGCCAATTGATTATTGTCGTAATCTAAATAACGTACTATCGTTTGATTGTTACGATACGAGAAATCTGTTTTTATATTAATGTCACTTTTTATAATTCCCGTCGGACTATCGGCTAATCTCGAAGAAAAAATCACATCTTTAAATCGATATCCTAGACCTACAACGTATTCTAATCCTTTTACTTCTGTCAATAAATTATTATCAAAACTCAATGACAAAGCCCTGTCTTTCTTTACTTCGGCAAGTACTTTTAGAGAATTCTTCAGCTCAAAATCCATTCTTAGCAACGGATTAAATTGCTCGACCAAATTGATATTGGACATAATCGTCTGATTCAGATAATTATTACTTTTATCGACACCATTAGGATCCTTATCATACGCAAAATTAGATCTAAAGGAGTTTACGGTATAAGAAGCTCGGTAATTGTGTTGCAATGAAAAGCGCTTAAAATTATTCTTAAATAAAGTATAGCGCATTAATCCGTTGTATTTTACAACCCAGTTTGGGATTGGAAAATTTCTAAAAATGCTTAGAGACACATTCGAAGCATCTTTACCTAAGTCTTTCCCAAAAACCGCTATTCCTCCTGTATATGCCGCCAAAAAAGCAGGCAACAATACCGCCTGATTTCCTTTGCCATACCCTTTAGGAAAACCATCCGTATCAATATTTACCGGATTACTGATGTCAATTCCGCGTTGTACTGCTAGTCTATTGGCAATGATCAATCTATTTCCCCTAAAATCATCAAATGCAGCAGAACCATTTTCATCGCTAGCCGAAAAAGCCGTTTTAATCAATACTGTCGAAATAGAAAAAATTCCAAAACTATACGGAGAGTGTACATTATACTGCCCGCCAACAGCGTCAAACTGCTCCGAAAAATTCTCAGAAAAAGCCCTATCTGCGGTCAAATCTATTTTCAAATCGGGAAACAAATCTATCGTTGCAGTCGCCTTTATAATCTTATTGGTTACTTGGGTAAAGTTTTGATTAAAATCGGGATAATTAGTCAGCCAACCCCTTCTTGCAGCGTCGTAACGCACATCGTCTTGGCTTCCAAAAATAAAACCTAACGAAGGTCTCGAGGACCCTAGAAAACCAACACTTGGCGTATAACCTGGCAGAACAGTACCGCTGTTGTAAGTATAATTAATTTGAATGTTTTTTACGCTAGTAAGAACGCCTCTCAAACCATCTAGAAACGAATTGCTGGCATTCGATTTTCCTACATTGGTATTCACTACCTTCTCTCCGGGTTTAGGAATAACAGTTGTGGGTCTGGCACTGGTCTTGACTGACTTTTTGGTCAACCCAAGGTACTTGTATAGCATATCCATATTAAAAATAGTATTAAAAACACTCGAATTTGTATTTTGAATAGTATTTCCCAAACGATATCGCGTTCCATCTTTCTCTATTTCCGACAAGGCACCAGGGGAACGTTGCCAATTATAATCTCCGGTATAGGAATAATTCGACTTTACAAAACCCAAAACGGGTATTTTATTAATTGGTAATTCATAATTTAAAACCAACTGCTGCATGTGCTGATTGGGCTCTCCAATATTCCAATAATCATCCCAAACCGTAAAACTATCAATCGGCATACCTTCTTTATTTAGATAGTTTTTTACAATATTATTTGAAGATGCCGTGTAATTTAATTTTAATGATTTTGTAAGACTAAAATTGAATCCGTATTGATAATTGAACGCGAAATTTCTTCTGTACAAAGGATCCAAACCTAGTCCTTCGACCTCTACTTGTCGAAATTGCTGACGGTTATATTGTCGGATAATATTCGAATTAAAAGTGATATTGCTTGGTAAATAATTAAAATTAAAATCACTTAATAATTTCCAATAATCGCTTTTCTTCATAAAGGCAGTCTTTTTGAAGGGTTCTACAGGTTTTGACTGAAAAGCAAAAGCATAACTCAATCCCGAATTTACTTGCTGATCCAAATAATCTTCTATTTCATAATCATGTCGCTCGACAGCATTGTAGGACTGCGAAAAAGTAAAATTCTCTATATCATAAACATGTTGCTTTTGCTCTGGGCTTCTGTCTTTTCTTACTCCTATAAAATTAATACTTTGTCTTCTGGTATAATCTATCGCTCGATTGGTAATATTATCTTTTTTGGCTTGGTCCGAAGTTTCTTTTACTAGTTGTTTTAATTTGATATCTTCATAAAAAGGATCGTATTCTGGAGTTATAACTTCCTCGCCAATTGCATAATTAAAAGGCAGGTTTACACCCCATTTTGGTGGCAATAATTTACCTAGATTAATGTTTGTTACAATATTGTATTGCTGTATATCTTCACGGTTTCTTTCGTTGGGTCCTTGTTCTAAAGCTCCAAAACCAATGGTACTCTTTTTTCCTGTCGCCGATACGGTTGCAAAATCGGCAAAATTGGTGTCTATATTTAATATTGCCGCCATTCCTCCTTTGTTATCCATATCTGCCAAGCGCAGTTCATTGAACCAAACTTCTCCCTTAATGCGTCCGTGCGGTTCATTGTTCTTTACCCCGACCATCAAGGTTCTAACGAGTCCAAAATTGGGATTTCCTTTTATTCCGATTCGTAATTTATTACTTTTATTCACAGCCGACTCATCGAGTTCTTCTTCATTTTTATAATAAATCCCATCAGCGGGGAGCGTATTGATGTCGATGCTCATTGCCTGAACTTTCAATTTAGTTAGCAACTCCAAAGACAAATCGATCTGATTTTCTACTGGCCAAACCGCCTCTGCACTCAATGTACTGCATTCCCCAACAAACTTACTTACTTTTAAAGGAATTTCTATTTGATAAAAATTCTTGGTAAAATCATTTCCAAAACGAATAAAACCTACCATTTGGTTGTCTTTTAGCTCCACTTCGTTGACCAATGATTCTGTATGCAAAAACATTTTTAGTTTCTTGAACTGACGCATGTCTACACTCACGTTTTTAAACACAGCTCTTGCATCTCCAATCTCTAAACCGTCTCCCGAAACGCGCAGCGAAAGCGACTGCTCATTTTGATTGATTACGGTATTGTTATTATACAATTGTTCTCGATCTACCCCTGGAGGTATTGCATAATTTACGGGACATCTCTTATTATTCTCCTGAATATTTACCGCCAAGACATCTAGATTTGTCTTATCATCATCTGGACTTGCATCACTACTATCTAATGTATTGGTATAACGTCTCCACTCACCACGCACTAAATCTAAAGCCCCGAAACGAACCGTTACTTGGTCTTCAAAACCAGTCATAAACAGCCTCATAAAACGGATTGATCTAAAATCCGAAATATTTCCGATTGTATTCTCTGGTTGCGAAACGGGTATTTTAAACTGAATCCATCTGGCTTTGGTTGTCGTACCGTTGGGCAAACTTTCTTGAGTTTCTCGAGTATCGGTAATATAATTTGTACCTGGCTCCATCTTTGGTTTTATATCAATACTGTATTCATAATACGCATTGATGGTATTCATGGTATTGTCTCGATTAATATCCTCGACATCTGGAAGCGTAGACGAACCTCTATTGGCATTATTGATATCGACGGCCGAATTTCCATCTACTCCATTGTACTTTTTATACCGATCCAAAATACCTCCTGTAGTATTTAAATAATACGTATAATCATCTGCCGCTGGATCACTTTCTGACGCAAAATTGGTGTAGGTTGCTCCTTCATTGGCATTATTCAGACCATCCAATCCAACATCTTGATTGACACGGTTAGCGGCATTATTATCAAAAGCATAAATCAAGGATTGCGAAGCAGGAACTTCTCCCCATAAAGGTTTTGGTTTTACTAGAATCTGATCAGGACCAAGTCCGTTTTCGTATTGTTTTCGACCATCTTTTAAAACATCCTCTGAAATTTCTCCTAAGTTGAAATAAATTTTTCCAGTGTTATTTTCTGGTATCGCCCCAGCACCAACAAAGGGATCTAGCATCCAAAACTGAATATATTCTACATTTCCTTGTTCGAAATTAGTCGAATTTAAAGCTCTAACAATTCCCCCAAAATTATATTTGGAGTCTTTGGAAAAATTCACATCATTATTATAAGCCCCACGTTCTTTGGGATAATAGCTTAAATCTAGTGTATTTATCACTTGCGATTGCCCTTGAGCAATATCGGTCAAGGGATACAATTCTTTACTAAAGATTCTTCTAGTAGAATTTAAAGACAAATCATCATTAGAAATTCCTGCTGTTTTTTCTGTATAAAAAACGGGATCAATAGAATACCAAGACATCTTAGCTCTTTTGAAACCATACTCAAAGCCATTGGAGCTGGCATTGAAGTTATAAGCACTTTTAGGATTATTCTCTGGCGTAGCCGATAAACTCCAAGAATAAGCAGATCGCAAATCGATGGTCGATTGGGTTCCTTCAAAATCGTCGACATAAATGGTCGATTCTCCTTCAAATTTATCTGCTTTTGGCGAATCTGGTTTCAAGAAAGCAATTTCCCCTCGTACCGAAAGATTAGAAGGAACATCAGTATCTATATTGGGCAATTTATTGACCAATCGCGTAAAGAAAGGAACTTCTGTAGAAAAATTGGTATTAAAGCCAAAAATGGTATTGTTTACCGATTCTTGACCAAAACTAGATTTTTGAGTAAATGGCTTTTCCGTCATTTTTAAAAAAGTAGCACCCACCAAAAAGTTCTTAGAAATCTTGTGTTCTACATTAAGCCCCATAAACCGTCTCGTCTGCTGTCCGAATATAGAATTATTTTCTAACGAAACCTCAATTGGTGTATTGGATGCTTGAAGCGATGGATCTAAAATCTGCACTCTTCCCAATTGATAATTCACACTATAATCAACTCCTTCAACCAATTTTCTACCTGCTGCTGTAACCACAACAGAACCTTGAGGAACATTGAAAGCTCCAATAGGAATCCCGTCACCACTCGTAGACTTGTATTTTCCACGAAGCAAAAATTTGTTTTTATCACTGTCTTGCAATGCCCCCGATTGGGTAAGTCGATACATGTTGCGGAAAACATATTTTTTTTGATTGCCGTTATAGGTACTCTCGTTATTATATAATTCTCCTACACCAGCATTAGACAATTTAGAAAATAATAATTCTCCAAAAGGCTCTTTGGTTGTAAATATTATTCTACCGTTTTGAGCATCTATGGTTAAGCCTGGCATAAAATCAAAAAAACCATCGCCCCCTGCTTGCGGATCATTATTAAAATTCAATTTATCAAGATTGAATACTTTGAGTAAAGTGGTTTTGTCTACTTTATTTTCGGGTTTGGGATTTGGTGGAAATGGAATTGGATTTCCTGAACTATCTTTAACTTCCGAAATATAATTAATAGGAGAAGGATCGGTATAAAGGATATTAAATCTAAAATCGTCTTGTTTTACCTGATAAGCACCAGGAATTTGATAAATATTCTTCATCATCAAATTCCAAACCGGATTTTTTATACTGGTTAAATTGCTTTTCAGCATTTTCAATATCAAACTTTGTGTTATAATTGTCCCACCTCCAATAACCGTTCCGTCAACTCCATCATTAGCAAATTCTCCTACTTGATAAACTTTGTCTCCAATGGTGTACTGAAAAGAAACTGCCAAAACCTCGTCGTTTGCCAAACGTTGTTGCAATGAGATATACCCCAACTGAGGATTAAATGTATATTCGTTTGGCGTTAGTTTTCTCGCATTTTCTAATTTAGAATAATCGGCTCCTTCCTTTACCGTTACTCCAGTAAACCCAGAGCTTGCGGTTGCCATTTCTCTAATACCATTATTCAAAAAACCTCCATTACCAATTAGGATGGGGTCATATTTATTGTTTTTATTATCTGTGGGATTATCTACCGAATTAATAAAAAAACCACCCGGAATAGGATCTAAAACCACAACTTCGTGATCATTTAAATCCTTCAATTGTCCCTCTCCTAAATCCTGAAGTGCAATAATATTTCGAAGATTATTATTGCTTGTACCTATGCGATTGTTTTTATTGGTAACCCACACTTCTAATCGAGTGATTTGAACTCTACTATCTATAAATGGATAATTTTTGAGCGAAGTATCGTATTTATTTCTAAAATATTGCGATAAGAAAAAATGCCTGTCATTATCATAATCTAAAGCATACATCTCAAAGTCTTGAATGGTACCACCACCTTGGGCAATGACACTTTTGGTTTGTGATTTTTGCTCAGAAAAAACACCCGTAACAGTCGTTTTACCAAACTGTAATTGAGCTTTTACTCCGAACAAACTTTGTGCCCCTCTGATTAAGGTACTATTCAAAGGCATACTCACATTACCCACTTCTATTTTTTGAATAATGTCGTCTTCTGTTGGTGTATAAGCTAACTTGAATAAATTTTGAAAAGCAAAGGTTGATTGCGTATCATAGTTGGCATTTACCTGGAGTCGTGTTCCTACTTTACCCATCAAACTCATACTAATTCTTTGGTCGAAGTCGAAAGAAGTATTCGATCTATTTCTAGGAGAGAAAGAAGGATTGTCTTGTTTAGTGTACCTCGCTCCCAAATCGATTTCGACAGAGCCGGTTGGCTTTACATCGATAGTATTACTTCCAAAAATAGATTCAAACAAACCAGATCGAATATAATATCTGGGGAGCAAATCTTTCTTCGCTTCTTCGCTTCCGTCTTTTTTACCATCGATAGCATCTAATTTCTTTTTAAAATAAGACCGCATTGATTCTTTGAGAACCAGGTTGTCATATTCTTTTGGAGTTAAAATAATAGGGTACGTAATAGAAAATCCATCTACCGAATTGGTATAAACATACCGATCGGTAACGGGATCATAACGGTAAGCCGAAAGAACGGTTTCTGGGTTATTTATTTCAACTTTTCCGACAGAAAAACCAGGTTTAATACTATCTTGAGCTTCTTCTTTTACCTGAGCTTGCAATATGAAACCACAAAATAAAAACAGTAAAAAAATATAAATTTTTCGCATATAATCTTCTTTCTTGAATGCTTTTATAAACTCTTCAAAGCTTTTTTGATGATTGTCTCGACGGTAGCTTCTGGATCTTCTTTAACTATTTTATCGATTAGTTTTTCGGATGTTTTTCGTACAAAACCCAAAACCTCTAAAGCAGATAACGCTTCGTCTCGATTTGTATTGCTTTGCGATACCGAAACTTCATCTAAATCGTATAATTTTAACATTTTTTCTTTCAAATCCAGAATGACTCTTTGCGCTGTTTTACTTCCAATTCCTTTTATAGATTGAATCGTTACCACATCTCCAGAAGCCACTGCATGAATTATCTGCTTTGGCTCTAATGAAGAAAGCATTGTTCGTGCGATACTAGCACCGATACCAGAAACGGATAATAACATTTTAAAAATTTCTCGCTCCGATTTTTCGACAAATCCAAACAATGTATGAGCATCTTCTTTTATTTGAAGGTGCGTAAATAATTTTATAAAATCGGTATTCGGAAGTAAAGAAAAGGTATGCAAAGAAATATTTACATGATACCCAACACCGCCACAATCAATAATAACTTGCGTCGGATTTTTCTCTACTAACTTGCCTTGTATATGTGCTATCATAAGTTTCTAGGTATTCCCAAATATA
>JAYVGE010000495.1:0-2376 GCA_043772515.1 Flavobacterium sp.
TCAGCTCTCGTTTTAAAACCTTCATTTTCATCAGAATCATATTTTCCAGGAATATCCTTAAAGTATAGAGCAGATTGCAAGTGACTATTTTTTGCTTCAGATCCATAGTTTAGCTCAGTTTCTAGAAATGCTCTATACGCATACTTATCTCCACTATCGTATACTTGTTTACCATTAAGATAAAGTTTGACTTGTCGGAAAAATGTTTTCCCGAGCAAGTTTACCGGAGCTATAGTGGGTGTGGGGGGTACAGTCCCGTCTGTCTTTGCAGGTTCAGGCATGGGTAGTATACTCAACTGCATGTAAACAAAATGTTTGCCCAGCTGCATAAAATTAGGATCCGGAGGAATACGAAACTCATACGGTCCTTCATTTGTTACAGGATTCATGGGATTAATCTCTTCCCAAAAACCCCGCTTCATTGCAACTTGAGTTGGTGGAACCACAAAAAAGTCTAATTCAGACTTTGTACTAGGAGTCGATGTTGAATCTATTAACGACATTATTATTATTTATGTTTTTTAACTTTCTTATCAAATATATCGATGGGTTTGTCTTTTATAGATTTTGGACGAAAACCTAAACCTTGACCACTTTGCATAGCTCGGCTAGCTCTACCAAAAAGTTTCGAAGCACCCTCTCTTCCGTGTTCTTCTATAGATTCAACAATAGGTCTCCCTTTTATCACATCTGATGCTATATTTGCACCAGTTGTCAATGCTTCTTTACCAATATGACCGGCCGCAGACTTTATCACTGGTACTGCCATTCGGAATAGAGCTCTGAAAAAGTTTCCTAAACCCGCTCCCCGTTGATAAGGAGCGCCTCTGAAACCATGTATACCGTATCCTATTTGTGAAGTCTGGTTAGAATAATAATCTAACCAAACCTCAAAACTTTCGGGATTAAATTGTTTTCTCATCTTATTATATTCTTATTATGATGCATTACTTTTATAAATTCAATCAAGTTCTTTCCATTTCGCTATCATACCTTCTCCTGATTGAGTTGATGCATACATGTCATCGTTATCAGGATTTTCTGCATAATAAGACGGTTGACTCAGTAATTGTAATCTTTTCTTGTTGACTACAATTTCTCTAGGAATATTATCGGCGATTAAATTTTTGAGAAATATTTCTGCACCAATTGGTGGTTTACTCTTTCTCTTATCTCGTGATAAATCGGAAATCAAATCAATAATATTTGAACCTGTAATTTTATTACCGTGAAAAATCAACTCACCTTTATCCGACCATGTCATTTGTTTATTTTTTCGGGTATAATTTAACAATAATGCCGCCTGTTTATGCCATTTTTTAGGTACTGTATTCATTAGTGTATTGTCAACATGTTCAGATATAGAATCATCAGGCTCTTGTTCCTTGATTTCAATTTCAAGAGGTTTACCTCGTTTACGAATTTCTGATCGATATCTCTGCAGAACTTGACTATATTGTGTCATTTTGAGGTCTTCAGAAATATTCTTATTGTATAGTATTTTAATCATTTCCTGGTCCAAATTCGACAATAATGTATCACTACTCTCTTGTTCTTTAACATTATTATGCGGTATCAATATCATTTTATTCGAGTGAATCATTTTTTATAGCGTCAGCTAATAATTGACCGGCAATACCCAGTATAAGAGCTAAAAGTATGGGTAGGAATCCGCCTTTTTGTAATATAGCTTTTTTATCGCTGTGATATAGAGGTCTTTTAACTAAATGCCTCAGTTTATTTTGATGTTTTCTCAATTTATCAAAATCAGTTTTTTCTAAAGGTACTGTCCCGCCTAGGATATTATACGCACATTCACACAAACACAATATTAAATCCTTATCTGCTTCTTGAATAATAGCGTCTCTTTGTTTCTTTTTAGCTTTGTTCAATACACTTAAATAATCAATATTCCGTTTTAGCCTCGCTGGGGCCATAGTTATATTGTTTGTAGCTGTGTCAACTTTTATAGTTTTTGGGTATATATCGTAGGTTTCCTTGAAAAAATATTTGTTCTCAATCTAAATGTGTCGGGGGTAGTCTGTGTCAAATCGACTAATAAATATGAATAAGGATCACAGGTAGCATCCTCGTATGATTCCAAAAAGTAGGAAGCTTTTGTAGGATATAATTGGTAAGCCAAAGATCGTACCTGTAATCTGTCTGCAGGATTTTTCATTATGACTAAGTAATCAGCGTTAATTCTGGATGTTCTCAGGCCTTTGAAGTAAATATTTTGAACAATATGTACCACTGATACATTCAAATGATGCGACATTCTTGTAAACATTTGTGTTAAATCGCTCTTCATGTCTTGCATTAAATCATCAAGAATTACTAATTGAGGATCTGGACTTCTCTGTCTTATAATACTCA
>JAYVGE010000496.1:0-2374 GCA_043772515.1 Flavobacterium sp.
AGTTCCGAATTTAAACGGAATAGGCATGAACTTATTGTACTTATTCAATAATCCATTGATTTTTGAGTCTTCAAGAAATTCAAGAGAATCTTCTGCAATGTGCAAAATAATTTCGGTTCCACGAGTTGTTTTATCCGCTGCTTCAAGGGTAAATTCTGGGCTTCCGTCGCAAGTCCAATGTGCTGCTGGTTCGTCTTTGAAAGATTTAGTAATGATCTCTACTTTTTCGGCTACCATAAAAGCAGAATAAAAACCAAGACCAAAATGACCTATAATTCCAGAATCTTTGGCAGAATCTTTGTATTTGTCCAGAAATTCTTCTGCACCAGAAAAGGCAACTTGGTTAATGTATTTTTCAACTTCGTCGGCAGTCATCCCTAAACCTTGGTCGATGATGTGAATTTTTTTTCCTTCTTTGTCGATTTTCACTTCGATAATTGGGTTGCCATATTCTACTTTTGCCTCACCAATACTCGTTAGGTGTTTTAGTTTTAAAGTAGCATCTGTTCCGTTAGAAATTAATTCACGCAAGAATATTTCATGATCGCTGTATAAGAATTTCTTGATTAAGGGAAAGATGTTTTCAACCGAAACATTAATTTTACCTGTTGTCATATTTTTTTTTAATTTTAAGTTTAATTTTCTATTGTCGAAATACTTTCAAATAAGATACCAATTACATTTCAACTGACAAATTGACGCTTCATCGAGTTTTTGTAAATTATAATAAAATTAAGGACTTTTTTTTATTTAGGATTGTATCTTTGTAAGAGTATTAATTCCTAATAAATTTTTAAACAAGATGAGAAAAATTATTTTATTATGCACATTGGCTATGCTCGTATTGGCATGCAAGTCAGGAACTGTTGCTCCAGCACCAGTTGCAGCTACAAAATTAGACAGAACATCTCAAGTTGGGATAAAGGGCAATTGGCAAATTACAAAAGTTAGCTATCCAGGATCGGATTATATTAAGGTACATTCGTTCGATATTGCCGATTCCAAATGCTTTGTTGGAAGTCAATGGAAATTTATCTCGAATAACAATAAGGGAAACATGACTCTAAACAGTCCTAGTTGTACTGGATTTACTTCGGATATTACTTGGTATGTAAATAAAGAAGGAAAATTTGTTCTAAAAATATTAGACGAAGGGTTGAAATCTAAAAAAGTAAAAACGGGTTACATTTTGGATGTTGCCAATCAATCGGAGGCTGCTTTTCAATTGATTGACAAAATTGATGTTGGTGGGAAAATCACAGATATAGTTTACCAGTTTGAAAAAAGAAACTAACTAAATAGATTTATAAATTTAATTTTAAAAAAATAAAATATGAAAAAAATAGCAATTATTGGTTTAAGTAGTTTGTTTGTATTAAGCATTCTTTTTACAAGCTGTGATTCTGTAAAAAACGCAAATAATACTCAAAAAGGAGCAGGAATTGGCGTTGCTGCTGGAGCACTTATTGGGGGTATTTTAGGGAATAATTTAGGACATGGTGGTAACGCTGCCTTGGGAGCAGCAATTGGAGCCGCTGTCGGTGGAGGAACGGGAGCCTTGATAGGAAATAAAATGGACAAACAGGCCAGAGAAATTGATCAAGCGTTGCCTGGAGCCGATGTAGAAAGAATAGGAGAGGGAATTCATTTGGTTTTAAAAGAAGATGCCGTTCGTTTTGATACCAACAAAGCGACTCTAACAGCACAAGCACAAGCAAACTTAAACAAATTGATCCCAGTATTTAATAGCTATGCCGATACCAATATTGAGATATTTGGTTACACCGACAGTTCTGGAAAACCAGAATACAATCTGACACTTTCTCAAAAAAGAGCAGAGGCTGTACGAACCTATTTGGTTTCAAAAGGGTTAGTTTCTAGTAGGTTCAAAACATCGGGTTACGGTATTGCAGATCCAATTGCTACCAATGACACTCCAGAAGGAAAAAGTCAGAACCGTCGTGTTGAATTTGCAATTACTGCCAATAGCAAAATGGTTCAAGATGCTAAAAACGGTCAATAGAACAATCCGTAACATCATTAAAATTATACCTTAAAGTTTACAAAAAGCTGTTTCATAACGAAACGGCTTTTTTTAGACCTACAATTTCTTCCGAAAGAGGATCTGAATTTTAGCTGTCATTCGATACTTATCGATACGCTTTTTCATTTGATCGGAAGATTTTTTTTTTGATGCGGGTTTCAATTAAACATTGTAAATTTGCAAACTTATTATATACCGCAAATGCTAGAAATAAAAAATATTTCCTTTACTTATACAGAAAATCCCGTAATCGAGGATATTAATTTTACCATTACAAAAGGACAAAACATAGCCGTTATTGGCGAAAGTGGTTGCGGAAAAAGTACTTTG
>JAYVGE010000497.1:0-2373 GCA_043772515.1 Flavobacterium sp.
AAAGTAACTCCAAAAATGATGTCACCAATAATAACGTGAATATCATCGGTTCTGAAAAAATGATTACTCCACCAAAATAATACCATACAAAGAGCAAAAAGAAATGTAATAGAATCACCCAAAATTGATGTTGCAATTGAGGTTAGCTTTTCAAATAATTTTTCGGTAAGGCTGTATATTTTATGCATGATAAATTTTTTTAAACAACAAAAAAGCCCAGCCAATGTTGTAGCTGGGCTTCTAATATTATTTTTAGTCTTAAAAAAGCAGTTTTTTATTATGTTTTTACCGTTTCAAAATAATCAGAAACAAAGGCGAGCCGTTGTTTATCAGTCATTTTATCGGCTGGTTTGAGTTCTATTTTTTTGTCGGCGAAGCGGTTATCTTCATTAAGAATATTGAACAGTTCTTTTTTTGCGTTGGAAGAACCAAAGAGAACTACAGTATCGTAGTTTAGGATTATGGTTTCCAATTTTTTGTAAAAATCTGCTTGTAGTTGTTGCTCTTTGTTATGCATACTGGCTTCGCTTCTAGCAAGAACCTCTGCTTTGTCTTGGTGCGTAAAATCGGTTTCAACGGTTTCTTTTTCGAAGGCTGTGGTTGTAAACTCGATTATGTGGGCTATAGAATTATCCATCCAAATGCCTAATTTTTCATCTGTTTTCATAGGAATATTTTTTATAGAATATGTAATTTGCATCTCTCGTTGGTTTTTATTTTGTCGTTTACTATTTTATCTTAGTATTCGATGATTTTCAATTAAGACCAAATCTGCTACCATGCTCTTTGTTATAGTTTTCTGTTTTTAAAATCGATATTGTGATTAGGAGCGTACTTATTAAATAATTCTTCCAAAGAATCAATATAATCTTGTAGTTCCTTACTGTTGATTTCTGGGTTCTTAACATCCGGAATAGTTACTGGCATTTCTGTAAGATATTTTGATAATTCTGGGTGTTCTTCTCGAATATGCATCGTAATTTCTATTATTTGGGTTGTGAGTTCGTTTTCGTTTTTCATATAGAATTAGATTAATTATTTTTGTTTTTACCTTCTTTTTTCTGATTCTTGGCTTCTTTTTTGTGATTTTTAGGTTTGTTTTTGTGATTGTCCCTCGCATCGTGTTCATTCGATTGGGTACCAATTGTTCTTTGATGGCCTTTGTTGTATCCTTTGTAATACTTTACTTTGTGATCGTTGTAGTAGGTATAGGGTCTCGTGCCATGATAATCGTTTAAGACTACTTTGTAACCGTTGTATAAGTCGTAGCTCTTATATTTAATTGGCAGATTGTGGGTTCTCATCCATATACCATTATTTAAATAAATAAATTGTGTTGCACCTATATCGTAATAGGCCTGAACATCTGGTAAGTAATAATATTCTACTTGGGAATATCCTACAGGACCCCACAAAGGTGGTGTTCCCAGATTAACATTTACAGAAACCTGTGCATAAATTGTGCTAGTTGCAATAATCAGTATTCCAACCGCAAATAATCGTAGTGTTTTCATCTTTTTTTGTTTTTTAAATAGTAATTAGGATTATGCTTAGAGCAGATTTGTCATTGCAACAGTATTCCGTTTTTGTATCGAATACAAAGCTGTAACGTACTTATTGTTTAGACTTTTTTTCTCTTTCTTTTTCTCTTTCTTTTTTGGCTTCGGCTTTTTTCTTTTTATTAAAATAGCCTTTTAACAAAAAATTGTGTTTGGCGGCTTCCATGTTTTCATTAAATCCTTTTGTTCCAGATTGTAGGTTGGATAGGCTTGCTTCTAGTTTTCTACCCATTTTTTCATCACTTAGTAATTTCGACAAAGTTCCTTTTCCGTTATTTATTTTATAACTAAATTCGGCTAGCTGATCTGTTATTATGGCCGCATTGTCTACAGAGATTTTTATTCCTTTCATTAGATCCTCCATTTCGATGGCTTTGTTAGAGGCGATGGTGCCATTGTCTTTTATGGTGTTTTTTGATGTTGTTCCTGGAGATATCGTAAGTACTTTGTCTCCCATTAAACCATCGTTGCCAATACTTGCTTTGGCGTCTGTTTTTATAAACTGTTGCACTTCTTTTTTGAGCACCAATTTTACCACAACCGAAGAGTCGGTTATAAGTTCGATTTCATTTACTGTGCCTACATTTATTCCCGAAAAGCGAACATTGTTTCCTATTTTTAATCCGCTTACGTTTTTGAATTTTGATTGTAAATTAAAAGTGGAGCCAAATAAATTTTTTTGTTTTCCGATAAAATAGATAGTGCCAATAAATAGACCTAATCCTATCGTTACAAACATTCCTAATTTCGATGTGAAGCCCGATTCCTTATACATAATTCCTGTGTTTTATTTATTAAATGAAAAAAGAACGAA
>JAYVGE010000498.1:0-2371 GCA_043772515.1 Flavobacterium sp.
GTATAGCTAGAGATAAATCATTGTTCAAAAGTGTTGAGCAATCTATTTTCGATTTTTTACCTACAAAATATCAAGCTCAAAAGGACAGTTTAAAATCGAAAATAAATATTCAAAGCCTATTAACCATGAGTTCAGGATTAGATGCAATTGATTATGGCATTAATGCTAACCCAAAATCTCCTGCGACTGAAGATAACTTTCAAAAGTCAAAGGATTGGATAGCAACAATATTGAATACTCCGATGATAAACCGTCCAAATACAAAAGCAAATTATGGCTCTGCAAATCCATATTTACTTGGAATTGCGATGGATTCAATCATTTCAGAACCTTTAGAATTATTTATGGATAACAATTTATTTCAAAAACTAGCCATTTCAAACTACATTCTGTTTTCTGATTTAAATGGAAACCCCTATTTTGGGGGTGGAATGTATCTCACTCCTAAAGATATGTTGAAATTTGGAGAACTATATCTTAACAAAGGAAAATGGAAAACAAAGCGAATTTTATCTAGTGAGTGGATAGAAAAATCATTTAGAAATTATCTTGCTTTAGAAAATACCGCAGACAAAAATGGATACGGATATTTATGGTGGCATCATTCCTATCAAGTTAAAGGAAAAAGTGTAGCATCTATTGAAGCTAGAGGAGCTGGTGGTCAGTATATTTTTGTTATTCCTAGTTTGCAAACAGTTGTTGTTATAACATCTGGAAACTACAAAAACGGAAAAACACAACAGCCAGAAATGATTTTTGAAAATCACATTTTGCCTTATCTAAAGAATTAATAAGTAAATGTTTTGATAGTAAACAGATAAAATCCAGTAGAAGATTTTGGGATACGATGGTTTAAAAATTTTGGTTAGCATGTACTTTCCTTTCTAATATTCGTAAAATGTATTTTTTTTGCAAGTAGAATATGTAGTTTTCACTTTCCGTAATTGGTGAATAAGCAGTATCTTTGCCAACTTTAAAATCAAGTATACATGTCATTAGCAACTATTCTTACACCTTCAATAGAAAAAGCCATTCAAACCTTGTTTGAAGTAACCCTAGATAAAGTCGAATTTCAGTCTACCCGAAAGGAGTTTGAAGGGGATATTACGATGGTTATTTTTCCTTTGTTGAAACTAGTAAAAAGTAATCCCGTAGAATTAGGGAATAAAATCGGAAACTATTTGGTCGAAAATGTGCCAGAAGTAGCCCGTTTTAATGTAGTTTCTGGTTTTTTGAATGTTGTAATTGCAGATCGTTACTATCTTGATTTCTTTAATAAAATAAAAGACGATTCTCAATTTGGTTTTGTTGTGCCTTCGGCAAATGAAAAAGCAGTTATGGTCGAATATTCTTCGCCAAACACCAATAAACCCTTGCATTTAGGACATGTTCGTAATAATCTTTTGGGTTATTCAGTAGCCGAAATCATCAAAGCTTCGGGTAAGAAAGTCTACAAAACCCAAATTATCAACGACAGGGGAATTCATATTTGCAAGTCGATGTTGGCTTGGCAAAAATTTGGCAATGGAGCAACTCCAGAAGCAACAGGTTTAAAAGGAGATAAATTGGTTGGGAATTATTATGTCGCTTTTGATAAAGCCTACAAAGAAGAAATTACTCAATTAATAAGCGAAGGAAAAACGGAAGAAGAAGCAAAAAAACAAGCTCCAATAATTATGGAAGCCCAAGAAATGCTCCTAAAATGGGAAGCGGGCGACGAAGCGGTAAAAACACTTTGGAAAACCATGAACCAATGGGTTTATGAGGGTTTTGCCACTACATATAAAAATCTAGGCGTAAACTTTGATAGCTTTTATTATGAAAGTAATACTTATTTATTAGGAAAAGATGTAGTACAAGTAGGATTAGACAAAGGAATTTTTGAAAAAGATCCCGATGGTTCGGTTTGGATAGATTTGACCGACGAAGGTTTAGACCGTAAAATTGTATTGCGTTCTGATGGAACTGCGGTGTACATGACACAAGATATTGGTACAGCCATTCAGCGTGTAAAAGACATGCCAGATGTTGGCGGAATGGTTTATACGGTGGGTAACGAACAAGATTACCACTTCAAAGTATTGTTTCTTATTTTGAAAAAACTTGGTTTTGATTGGGCTTCAAACCTCTTTCATTTATCATACGGAATGGTAGATTTGCCTTCAGGGAAAATGAAAAGCCGTGAAGGAACTGTTGTAGATGCCGACGATTTGATGAAAGAAATGACCGATACGGCTCAAAAAATTGCTGAAGATTTGGGTAAATTAGAAAACTATTCTACCGACGAAAAATCAAAATTATACAATACTATTGGTCTTGGAGCATTAAAATATTATATTCTAAAAGTAGATCCAAAAAAACGAATCCTTTT
>JAYVGE010000499.1:0-5663 GCA_043772515.1 Flavobacterium sp.
ACCAGTTTCAGAGTGTTGTTGATAATCTGCATTTATTACTGAATAACGATTTCAAAATTAAAGTAAATGTGGTTTTGATTAAAGGATTCAATGATGATGAAATAATAGATTTTATTAAATTGACCGAATTATTACCCATTTCGATTCGGTTCATTGAATTCATGCCTTTTGCAGGTAATGAGTGGGACAGAAGCAAAATGGTTTCGCAAAATGAAATTCTGGATCAAGTGAAAAATCATTTTCCAGGATCCCATTTGGAGAAATTAGAGGATGATAAAAACTTTACCGCCCGAGAATTCAAAATAAAAAACTACTTGGGAAGCTTCGGGATAATTAGTTCGATAACCAATCCTTTTTGTGATGGTTGCAATAGAATTAGGCTTACTGCCAATGGGCAACTAAAAAATTGTCTGTTCTCCAACTCCGAAACAGATTTACTGACGCCTTTCAGAAATGGCGAAGCCATAGAAAACTTGATTGCTTTTGCCATTAAAAACAAAAAAAAGGTAAGAGCAGGAATGAATACCATCGATGACGTAAATAATCCTGTTTTGCATCAAGATAACCGCAGCATGATTGCAATTGGGGGATGATTTTTTAGATATTCAATACTCCTGACTACTCCGCATTTGTACACCTATCATTTTTATAGAAAGAATAAGGTGTTTGGATTATTGTATGAAATAATATCATAAATTAGCGGAACTGAAAAGCTGTTTTGTAGTGTAATACTTTTCTTATTGGGGCTAGGTATGTGTTATGACGTAGCAGATATATGCAAGTTAGGCTACATTTAAATTTACTTTTCGGTAAAAAAAAACACTATTTGTTCGAAGTGAAATATTCTATAAAAGATGATATTATTGCTTTATTAATATCTCTAATTTGTTCAATCTGCTCAGAATTACAATTATTTTCCTCTACCTATTTATTACCTAAATCTTTAAGAATAACATCTGCTTCTTCTAAAACTTCTCTGAGAACAATTAATCTTGAATTGTATTCTTCTGCCGTACCGTTATGAATAGGCATTAATTCTTTTTTACCTTCAACTGCTTTTTCAGCAAATTTTTTATAATCTCCCATAATTATCTAAAATATAATTCAATTTCCTCAGGAGTAAGAACTCCAGAATTAACTAAAGTTGATGTAATAACAACTACATCTTTGTTACATATTTTGCCAATAACACGGCAAGATTTATCTGTTATTTTGTTTTGAATATTTATTGCAGTCGACTTAATTGGACTATTATAAGAAGCAAAAGAATCATGGTCTAAAAATGGATTGTCCCTTTTAAGAATAGGAACTTGCAGCAGAAAAAGTTATTTATTTCTAGCTATAAATGGATGAATATCTGAATTTATAAATACAGAACATGTAAAAACTGTTTCTTTAGAAATCCCAATAACAATAAACACTTTCAAGTGATTAATTCCATGAAAATCACTTATAAACACATCTCCTTTTTCTAATCCTGCGTTAAATATTTTTTGTATTTTATCCCTTCCTAATATATCTCTAAAAGAACTCATTATTATTATTATTATTATTATTGAAGATACATTTTTAATGAATTTTGTTCCTGGAGATAATTAATATAACTTTCGTCAGGTTCAATTTCTTTTAAAATGTCTGTAAAAGATATAACAGAATTATTTACAGTATTAATCCATGCTTGACCATGAGATAATTCACGAATCTCATGCCATTGCATATTTCCATATTTTTCTAATGAAATATTCAATTGCTCTAAATCCGTTTTAGATAATTTATTAAGATTTGGCTCAACATTCCCCTTTAATAGGCAACCCTCAACTACAGAAAAATATTTTAAATTCTATCTAATACCAAAGCCAAATATAATAGCTATTTTTATCCTCACCCCAGCTCTTCTCCAAGGGAAGAAGTACGATTGATTCTAAATTTTATTTAAGTTTGGTAAGACCCAAAAAATGAACTGTTACATTAACCAAAAATTGTAAGTCCTTATTATTTATAGCTATTGACCTCAGATTTGAGTATATTTGTTTGTAGATAACATCTAGCAAAAGAACGGGCTACCACACAAACCAATGTTCTTTTGCAAATACTGGTAAAATGAAATCAATTTCCACCCTAGACGACACCCATTTTCTAAAGAATCAAGCCAACAACAATTTAAAACCTACATCAGAAATAGAACCTGTAGGAAAAATAAAAAAAAGTGTTTCATTAGAAAAAGCAGAAACTTCAGAAAACACTTTCCCAGTTGTTGCCATTGGTGCTTCTGCTGGCGGTCTTGAGGCAGTAACGCAATTACTACAAAATCTTTCTCCCACTACTGGTATGGCATTTATATATGTACAGCATTTAAGTGCAGACCATAAGAGCATGCTTACCCACTTATTGTCTAAGGTTACGAAAATGAAAGTACAGGAGATAGACGACATGGAAAAAATGATACCCAATAATCTTTATGTGATCCCCAACAACAAAGAAATTGAAGTAACAGACGGCCACATAAAATTAGTACCCCGACCAAAAAACAGAACTTCTAACCTATCTATTGACCTTCTCTTTTCTTCTTTGGCCGAGACACACAAAGAAAATGTAATTGGTATTATTTTGTCAGGAAGCGCCAGTGATGGTACCCGTGGCTTAAAAGAAATAAAACTCGCTGGAGGCTTGACATTTGCCCAAGATGCCTCTGCCAAATTTAGCAGCATGCCCAATTCGGCCATTGCCGAAGGAATTGTTGACTTTGTTTTGTCTCCAAAAGAAATTGGAATAGAATTGACATCCATTACCAACCATCCATTACCAAAACGAAAACCCATAAAAAAAATAGCTGAAACTGAAATTGAAAATAGCAACCCCGAATTAAAAATCATTCTAGAGATTTTACATACAAGAAAAAATGTAGATTTCAGTCACTATAAGATGAATACTATTAAGCGGAGAATACTCCGTAGAATGCTAATTCATAAAATAAAAGTCTTAAAAACATATGCCGATTTGCTTATGCAAAAAAGCACTGAAGTCGATTTACTCCATCAGGATTTACTAATCAATGTTACCACTTTTTTTAGAGACCCAGAAGCCTTTCTACATTTAAAAAAAAACATTCTCCCCAAATTATTAGAAACCAAAGCATCCAATGAAACACTCCGAATCTGGATTGCCGCTTGTGCAACAGGCGAAGAAGTATACTCTATTGCTATGCTATTGCTTGAGATACAAGAAAAAAAATCGAATAGTTGCCCTATTCAAATTTTCGCCTCAGATCTTAGTGCAGAAGCCATTCATTTTGCTCGGCTTGGCGAATATTCAACAGCACAACTTACAGGTGTTTCGTCCGAACGACTACAACGATTCTTTACCAAAATCAAGGACAAGTATTGCGTTTCTAAATCCTTACGAGACATCTGTGTTTTTGCACAGCATAATATTTTACGTGACCCTCCATTTTCGCGTATGGATTTTATAAGTTGTCGCAATGTGCTGATTTATTTTGATACTGCGGCACAGAAAAAAGCAATTGCTACTTTTCATTATGCCTTAAAAGATGGTGGCTGCTTGCTGTTAGGAAAATCGGAAACCATAGGAACATCGACACAACTTTTTGCTATTCTCGACAAAAAATTTAAATGTTATAGCCGGAAAAAAAAATCAGGATTACGAACCATACCAGACATTACCTCACTCATTTCTCACACTACTATGCCTGATAAAAACACGACTCCGTCTGCTAATTTTAAAAAAATTAGGACTTCACCAAATGGTACTATTGGCATTGCCTTTGATATGGTTTTACTCGAGCAACATGTACCAGCAAGTGTCATTATTAATTACGATTTAGAAATCCTTCAATTTAGAGGATCAACTTCGTTGTACTTGCAGCATTCATCGGGTAAAGCCAGTTTTAATATTTTGAAGATGGCCCATATTGAAATTACTTTTGAGCTACGTAATGCCATTCATCATGCCATCAAAACAAAACAAGCCGTTCGTAAAATAGGCATTGAGATGAACCGAAATTCAACCGACAATACTGTTCAAGTAGTAAATATAGAAGCTATTCCTCTCCATGTAGAAGGAGAAGAACCCTTACTAATTGTTATTTTTACAGGACAACAACAACACGAAACGGAAGAGAATAGTATAAAAGGAGGAAAAAACAATTCGATTGCAAAAGATCGCAGAATAAAAAAGTTGGAAGAAGAACTTGCCGCTGCCCGGGCAGATATGGGATCTATTACACACGATCAAGAAGCTGCCAACGAAGAGTTGCAAAGTGCCAACGAAGAAATTGTTTCTAGCAACGAAGAATTACAAAGTTTAAACGAAGAATTAGAAACTTCTAAAGAAGAAATCGAATCTACTAACGAAGAATTGACAACCAGCAATCATGAATTGCAATCTCGAATTCAACAAGTAGAAGAGCTGTACAATTACAACCAAGCTATCCTTTCTACTGTTCACGAACCCGTACTTATTCTTGACAAAGACATCAAGATTAAATCCGCAAACAAATCGTTCTGCAAAACATTTCACGTAACCGAAGAAGAATGTATCGGAGTATCCTTGTATAAATTAGGTAATAACCAATGGAATATTCAAAAACTAAGAGAACTACTCGAAGAAATAGTTCCCAAAAATAACCGTTTTCATGATTTTGAAGTAGAACATGTTTTTCCGATCATCGGACAAAAAATAATGCTTCTCAACGCACACCGTATCATTCAAAATAGAGAAAACGAGGAGTTAATTGTTCTTACTATAATAGACGTAACCACTGTACGTAAATTGGCAATCGAACTGCAAGTAAAAGAAAAAAAAGCATTAGAAAAACAGTTGGAAATCGAAAAAAAAGCTCTTAAATCTATTGAAGACAGCAACAAACGTTACAACATGATGCTGTTGCAATCGCCATTTTCGTTTGCAATATTAAAAGGAAAAGACATGGTTATTACCCTTGCCAATGACAGTATAAAAGAAATATGGAGAAAAGGAAATGACATAGAGGGAAAACCCCTGATGACTGTTTTGCCCCAAATAAATAACGGTCCTGTTCCCAAAATACTCCAAGATGTCTTTGCTACTGGTATTGCGCAACAACAATATGAACTACTAATGCCATTGGAACGCAATGGAAAATTGGAGAATATCTATTATAATTTTTTCTACCAACCTTATTTAGAGGTCGATGAAACCATAATAGGGGTTACCATTATTGCCTATGAAGTAACGGCACACATAATTCTAAAAAACGAATTGATTGGAGCCAAGCACACTGCAGAACAAAAAACGCAAATTGCCCAAAATGCCTTACAATCGAAGCAACAGTTCTTGTCAAATATGAGTCATGAGATTCGAACACCAATGAATGCTATCATTGGTTTTACCAATGTGGTCTTAAAAACAAATTTAAACAAAGATCAAAAAGAATTCATTGATGCCATAAAATCTTCTGGAAATGCCTTAATTGTTCTAATTAATGATATTCTGGATCTTGCCAAAGTTGATGCTGGGAAAATGACTTTTGATAAAAAACCCTTTAATGTATTGGAATCTATATCTGATATATTTTATTTATTTGAGTCGAAATGTCTTGAAAAAAATTTAGAATTAGCACAACAATATGACCCTACCATTCCAGAATATCTAGTAGGAGATTCTAT
>JAYVGE010000500.1:0-2366 GCA_043772515.1 Flavobacterium sp.
CAAGGTTGGGCAAAAGTATATGGATACAATAACATCATAATTGATGGCGAGGATGACCCTTATGCGTTTGGTTTTCAGGTAATTTAAGAAGAGAATAGAACAAAGAGAATAGAACAAAGAGAAAAGAATAGAGAGAAAAGAAGCTAAATGAATATTAAAAAGACATACTTGTTTACCATTTATTGTCTTGTTTCTTACCTCTTGTTTCTTTATTCTATTCTCTTTATTCTTGTTTCTTCTCTCAAATAATAAAAAGTAAATGAAAAAAGTAAGCATAATAGGAGGAGGAATAATAGGGTTGTGTACCGCTTATTATTTGGCAAAAGAAGGCTATCAAGTAGTAGTTTTTGATAAATCAGATTTAAGTGATGGCTGTTCCTACGGTAATGCCGGAATGATTGTCCCGTCACATATTATCCCATTGGCACAACCCGGAATGATTGCGCAAGGCATGAAATGGATGTTTGATAGCCAGAGTCCTTTTTATGTAAAACCTAGGTTGAGTTCTGATTTAATAAAATGGGGGATACAATTTTACAAACACGCCAATCTTAAACACGTCGAAAATTCGATGTTGGCATTGCGTAATTTGTCTCTTCTGAGTAAAGAATTGTATCAGGATTTTGCTCTCGAAAACAATTCGTTTTTTTATAAAGAAAAAGGACTTTTAATGCTTTATAAAACGGATAAAGTGGCAGAAGAGATTAGTCATGAGGCTAAATATGCAGAACATTTAGGATTGGAGGTTGATTATCTTACAAGAGCAGAAGTAGCAAAGCTGGAAACAGGAACTAAAACCGATGTTATTGGGGCCGTACATTACAAGAGCGATGCGCATTTGTATCCGCAAAAGTTTATGCAGTTTATAAAAGAAGAACTAACCCGATTAAAAGTTCAAGTTTTACCTAATACTTTAGTAAAAGATTTTACATTGAATAACAATTCGATTTCTGAAATTATTACCGATAAAGGTACTTTTACTACCGATGAGGTTGTTTTGGCAGCTGGATCTTGGAGTCCCGAAATTGCTAAAAAAATAAATATTAAACTAAGTATTTTGCCAGGAAAAGGGTATAGTTTTACTTTGAAAGATCAAGAGGAAAAACCATCCCTCCCCGCTATTTTATGTGAAGGAAAGGTAGCTGTAACGCCAATGAACACAGATATACGTTTTGGAGGAACCATGGAAATTACGCATACCAAGGATACGAAAATCAATGCCAAAAGACTTCAAGGAATTGTAAATAGCATTAATGAGTTTTATCCTGATTTAAAAGTAAATAGACCAGTAGAGAAAGATACTTGGTTTGGCTTTAGACCATGTACACCTTCTGGAATGCCAATAATTGCAAGAGATAAAAATGTGAAAAACTTGGTGTTGGCAACAGGACATGCTATGATGGGATTAAGTCTTGCTCCTGCAACAGGCAAAATAATTACCGAAATCATTTCGGGAAAGTCGACATCTGTAAGTACAACAATGTTTCAAGTATAATCATGAGATACCAACCGATTCCCTCTTCTTTATTTGTCGAAAACAGAAAACGGTTTTCGGTAAAAATGAAAGAAAATAGTATTTCGATTCTTACTTCCAATGATGTTATGCCTACGAATAGCGATGATGTAATGGGTTTTGCACAAAACAATGATTTGTTTTATCTCTCAGGGATTGATCAAGACGAAACGATATTGTTGCTTTATCCAGATGCTTTTAAAGAAGAAAATAAAGCCATTTTATTTGTAAAAGAAGTAAGCGAACATACAAAGTTGTGGGAAGGCGATTTTTTGACCAAAGCAGAAGTGTCTAAAATTTCAGGGATTGCAACTGTAAAATGGATAACTGAATTCGAGAAAACGCTACAGCTTTTTGCTTTTGAAGCTGATACTTTTTATTTAGGGCATAACGAACATATCAAAAGGGTCACTTCTGAAATGACTACCAGACAAGACCGTATGATACAATGGTGTAAAGAAAAATACCCCTTGCATCAGTATGACAGAGTTGCTAAAATAACACGACAATTACGACCAGTAAAATCCGATGAAGAAGTAGAGCTTATTAAAAAAGCGATTGCTATAAGCGTTAAAGGATTTAAAGGACTTTTGAAAGCAGTACGACCCAATTGTAAAGAGTACGAATTGGAAGCCGAGCTTACATACGAATTAATCAAAAATGGTGGAACGCGTCAGGCCTTTAAGCCAATTGTGGCTTCGGGTAAAAATGCTTGTGCGTTGCATTATAATTCGAATCACAGTATATGTCAAGATGGCGATATGATTTTAATTGATTTTGGGGTTTGCTACGCCAATTATAATTCGGATACCACAAGATGTGTTCCTGTAAACGGTAAATTTTCTCCTCGTCA
>JAYVGE010000501.1:0-2365 GCA_043772515.1 Flavobacterium sp.
TCCAGATATCGAAGATGTAAAAGCGGTGGCTATAGGAATATTGCGTCATCGAATTATAAAAAATTACAAAGCCGATGCCGAAGGGATTACAGAAGAAATAATAATAGAAAAGTTACTTTAATTCGGAACTAAGGGTAATTTAGAAAGGTTCTTTATTCATTTATGGATAAAGAACCTTTTTGTTTTAGTCCCGAATTTCTATTTTGTTAGAAAAAAGATTTTAAATTATGGATTATTTGGTATTTTGATTAAAACATGTATTTTTCTTAATTTTACGCAGTGATATCGGTTATTTTGCAATAATAATTTTTCAAAAGGTGACTTATATTAAATTTTTTTTAGTTCTCGTCTTTAATTCTTAAATTTGCATCACAAAACAAACTAACACCTATTTATTATGGCTTTTTGATTTTGAAATAATCAAGGAAATCTGCCATTAACATTGAAAAGACTTCTATTATGAATACGTATAAGGATTATATCCAAGAGATTGAAGAACGAAAAGGTCAAGGGCTTCACCCGAAACCGATTGATGGTGCTGAATTACTAAGAGAAAATATTGCACAAGTTAAAGATTTGAATAATGAGTACAGAGAGGATTCTCTTAACTTTTTTATCTATAATGTTGTACCTGGGACTACTCCTGCTGCTAATGTTAAAGCTACGTTTTTAAAAGAAATCGTTCTAAGTCAATCAGTAGTTGCCGAAATTACGCCTGCTTTTGCTTTAGAGTTATTGTCACACATGAAGGGTGGACTTTCAATTGAGGTACTGCTTGATTTAGCTTTGGGTAATGATATTGTTATTGCAAATGAAGCTGCAAAAGTCCTTAAGACCCAAGTTTTTCTTTATGAAGCGGATACCAATCGTTTAGTAGAGTCTTTTAAAAACGGCAACAAAATCGCCACTGACATATTAGAAAGCTATGCTAAAGCAGAGTTTTTTACTAAACTCCCAGACGTAGTAGAAGAAATTAAAATTGTTACTTATATAGCTGGTGAAGGAGATATTTCGACCGATTTGCTTTCTCCAGGAAACCAAGCACACTCCCGTTCAGATCGTGAACTTCATGGCAAATGTTTGATTTCTGCTCAAGCGCAAGATGAAATTAAAGCCCTACAAGCGGCCCATCCTGATAAAAGCGTGATGTTAATTGCTGAAAAAGGTACGATGGGTGTGGGTTCATCCAGAATGTCGGGTGTAAACAATGTAGCTCTTTGGACAGGTAAACAAGCAAGCCCTTATGTTCCATTTATTAATATTGCTCCAATTGTTGCAGGAACAAACGGAATATCTCCGATTTTTCTTACTACTGTTGATGTTACGGGTGGTATAGGTCTAGACCTTAAAAACTGGGTAAAAAAGCTGGATGAAAATGGGAATCCTCTTCGTAATGAAAGTGGTGATCCTATTCTCGAGGAAGTGTACTCTGTTGCTACGGGTACTGTTCTTACTATCAACACAAAAACAAAGAAACTGTATAACGGCGACAAAGAATTGATTGATATTTCTAAAGCATTCACTCCTCAGAAAATTGAATTTATAAAAGCTGGTGGTTCATACGCAATTGTGTTTGGAAAAAAATTGCAAACATTTGCATCAAAGGCACTTGGTATTGCTATTGCACCTGTATTTGCTCCATCAAAAGAGGTTTCTATTGAAGGACAAGGTCTTACAGCAGTAGAAAAAATATTTAATAAAAACGCGGTTGGTTCCACTCCAGGTAAAGTATTACATGCTGGTTCGGATGTTCGTGTAGAGGTAAACATTGTAGGTTCACAAGATACAACTGGATTGATGACTTCTCAGGAATTGGAGTCCATGGCTGCTACTGTGATTTCGCCAATTGTTGACGGTGCCTACCAATCGGGTTGTCACACTGCTTCGGTATGGGATAATAAATCTAAGGCAAATATTCCGAGATTGATGAAATTCATGAACGACTTCGGATTGATCACCGCTCGTGACCCAAAAGGCGTTTATCACGCAATGACCGATGTAATTCACAAAGTACTTAATGATATTACGGTAAACGAGTGGGCTATCATCATTGGTGGCGACTCTCACACCAGAATGTCTAAAGGGGTTGCTTTTGGTGCTGACTCAGGAACAGTTGCTCTTGCATTGGCTACTGGTGAAGCTTCAATGCCAATTCCGGAATCGGTGAAGGTAACGTTCAAAGGAAATATGAAGGGGTATATGGATTTTCGAGATGTGGTTCATGCTACACAATCTCAGATGCTTAAGACCTTTGGTGGCGAGAATGTATTTCAGGGTAGAATCATTGAGGTTCATCTTGGAACTCTTAATGCGGATCAAGCCTTTACATTTACAGACTGGACTGCAGAAATGAAAGCAAAAGCTT
>JAYVGE010000502.1:0-14977 GCA_043772515.1 Flavobacterium sp.
CAATTACTTTGGCAGCAGTATGATCGGGTGAATTATCATCAATAATGAGAATATGAAAGGGTTTGTGCTGAGAGAGCACAGATCTAATAATGCTTTCGATATTTTCTATTTCGTTATAGGTAGGAATTATAACAATACAATCGTTCATAATTTTGAGTAATTTCACTGCAAAAGTAAACTTTTTATGCCATTTGACACATAATAAAATTATAATAAAAATAATGATATAAAAAATACTAATTTTGTAGCGCTATGATCGAAAACGTATTACATCCTAGAATAATAGAAAATAAAGATTGGGCAACACTCCTATTTGTGCTGTCTTTTGCTCTAATAGCCGTAACCAAATCTGTTTATGAAAATCGATTTGGAGATTTTGCCAATTTAATATATTCCGACAAATACATCAAAGTATACCGAGACGGAAGTCATTTGATGAGCAGCTTCACTATTTCGTTATTTATTGTACAAGTGGTATCCTTTACGTTCCTAATACAACTCATGCTTAGCTATCTGGGATATGCTTCAAAAACAGATTGGAGATTGTTTATTCAGCTATTCACTTTTATTACTTTCTATATTTTAGCGCGTTTCTTGGTCGAAAAAATCATTGCAACAGCCTTCAATATAGATGAATTTGTAGAGCAATACAATCTTCAAAAAGTAACTTATAGAACCTATATTGGACTCGTAATCCTCCCGATAGACATTGTTTTATTCTACTCTAACACTATTTTAAAAGATATTCCATTATTGCTAATCTATGTATTACTGGGAATTAATGTTTTAATCTATTTTATTTCAATAAAAAACTACCAAAAAGCAATATTCGGCAAGTTATTTTATTTTATTTTATATCTTTGCACTCTTGAAATAGCACCCTATTATTTTATGTATTATTGGTTTACAAAAGGTAGTGTTTAGAAAATAATAAAATATGAAAGTGAAAACTATTTTGGTGTCACAACCCGAGCCTAAAGTGGAAAATTCTCCTTACTTTGAATTGCAACAAAAGCATAAAGTAAAAATTGACTTCAGACCTTTTATTCATGTAGAAGGTGTAAATGCAAAAGAGATTCGGCTTCAAAAGATTGACCTCAACAATTACACTGCAATCATTTTGACGAGTAAAAATGCTGTGGATCACTTTTTTAGAGTAGCAGAAGAAATGCGATTCAAAATCCCTGAAGCATTAAAGTATTTTTGTCAATCGGAAGCCATTGCTTTCTATCTACAAAAATATGTAGTGTACAGAAAGCGTAAAATTTATGTTGGCTCAAAAGATTTTGCAGATTTGTCTCCGCTTATAAAAAAATACAAAGACGAAAAATTTTTACTGCCTGCCTCAGACCAACTCAATGCCGATGCTCCGATTACTCTTAATAACTTGAAAGTAGACTGGACACAAGCCGTTTTTTACAAAACTGTAATGAGTGATTTGTCTGATTTAGCCGATGTCTATTATGATGTTTTGGCTTTTTTTAGTCCAACTGGAATAAAATCATTATTTATGAATTTTCCGAATTTTGAACAAAACAACACTCGAATTGCCGTTTTCGGAAGTACTACTCAAAAAGAAGCTTTGGATCATGGTTTAAGGATTGATATTCTTGCTCCAACACCCGAAACACCTTCGATGACAATGGCTTTAGAAAAATATATCGTTGAAGTAAACAAAGGAAAATAAACCTATATAAAATTTCGATTTTTTAAAATTCCAACTTCCAACTTTTTTTTGTTGGGATTTGGAATTTTTATTTTCGAATCATTTCTGCTACATTTGATTTCAAATTAGAAGTAAAACATAATTTTAGTTTAAAATTACTACTATGAAAACCAACTCACTTATAATAGAAATAGATGGTATCGATAAAGAAATCCTGCGTGACTTGATGGCAGATGCGCGCAAACCCATTCTTCAAATTGCCAACAAAATCGGCATTTCTGGCGCTGCAATCCATCAACGGTTGCGAAAATTGGAACAATCTGGTGTTATTTCGGGTTCAAAATTTGTTGTAAACCATAAAATATTAGGATACAACACTATGGCTTTTGTGGGCGTATATCTCGACAAAGCGGCAAGAAATCTAGAAGCCGTTAAGGATTTAAAAAAAATACCAGAAGTATTAGAGTGTCATTACACCACTGGAAATTGGTCTATTCTAATAAAAATTATCTGTAGAGACAACGAACATTTGATGCAATTACTCAATACCAAAATTCAAGCTATTGAAGGTGTTTCTAGAACAGAAACCTTTATTTCATTGGACCAACAAATTGACAGGCAGATCCAGCTTTAAAAATATTTTTAGATTATTGTTTTTCTGGACTTCTTAGTAAAGGTTTTGGAATAAACCATGCAAAATTTGACGAAGTTATTTTGAAACATTTACTTAACATCAAAAAAGAAAAACCGCCTCGTTTTATTAACAAGACGGTTTTTTTAATAATTCTCTTTGATTTAATTTACTGATAATTCAAAAAACCTAATTCCTTCTTCCTCCCAAATAAATGGAAACATAATACAACAAAGTACCGATAGATCCCAAAGCAGCGACTACATAAGTTCTGGCTGCCCATTTTAGAGAATCCTTTGCTCCTGAATGTTCCTGCTGTGTCAACATCCTTTTATTTTCTAACCAAGCCAACGCGCGATTACTAGCATCGTACTCTACTGGCAAAGTGATTATCGAGAACAAGGTTGTAGCGGCAAAAATTACAATTCCGATTAATAGCAACTGAGGAAAAGTACGAATCATCAAGATTCCTGCCAATAAAATCCATTGCATATAGGTTGAAGCCACATTTACAATTGGCACCAATTGCGAACGCATCGTAAGCCATTGATAACCTACAGCGTGTTGTACTGCGTGCCCACATTCGTGAGCCGCAACTGCTGCTGCTGCTGCATTACGCTGATTATAGACTGCTTCACTTAAATTTACTGTTTTATCCACCGGATTGTAATGATCCGTTAACTGTCCTGGTGTAGAAATTACTCTTACATCATGTATCCCGTTGTCGGCAAGCATTTTTTCGGCGATTTGCGCACCAGTCATTCCGTTTTGCAATTGCAATTTCGAATATTGTTCAAATTTGCTTTTTAGTCTTGAACTAACTAACCAGCTGCAAAGCATAATCGCTCCAGCAAGAATCAAATAACTCATTCCCATGTTTTTGCGTTTTAATTTTTAAAATACACGAAAGAAACATCAAATTTTGAACCAAAACATCAATCTGCCATTTTGGCTCTAAAGGAAAATTAAATCTAAAAAATCAAAATTGAATTTTCCAGATAGACTTCGCAGATTTTGCAAGATCCTTTTGCCTAGAAACTATTTTACTTTGATTCCAGATATCATAATCAGAAGCTACTTTTTGAGTAAGCTTACTATTACTTTTACTTAATATTTCTTTCTTTCAAAAGATAAAATATCCGCTTTTTGATTTAGACTTTTCTCAAGCAAAACAAGATTTCCAATTCGATAAACAGAACGATTAATTTCTTCGTCATTAAAATCTCCCCAGCTTTCATCAGCGCTTTCGGGTAAAATATGTTCTATGGGATATACATCACTATCAAAAGGAATGTCGTTTGAAAAAATCTTTTTTTCAATATTCCCGAAAATATATTTAACAATTTTATGGCTTCTTGTATTTATTTTAAACTCTTTAGACGTAAAAGCTTGTTCAAAATCCCTATCCTCAACGTAAATCGGGAGAAATAACTCAACATCAATTTTACCGTTTTCTATGATTGACAAAGTAATTTTATTATACACATCCTCCTGATCATTTGGGTTTAACCCCCCTATAATATTATATCTAAACGTTATTACCGAGCAGTACTTAACTAATTTTGTAAAATCTACAATAGAAAGCGTTTTATAAGCAGTAATAAACAAGGAAAATGTCTGTCTAACTTGATACAACTTCAACTCCCCTAACGCTTTTGAAAGCTCTTGATTCCCTTTCCAAAGTTCATCATCAGGATTTTGTATTGCAGCAAATATGTCTGCCGTTTCGTCTAATTCTCTAATCAATTTAAATGCTTCCGACTTAGTAACAATACTCTTTTTTATAGTCTTAAATAAATTATTCTTACGGACAACTTTATTTTGGCTGTTCCAAAAATAACGTAAATATTCTTCGAATTTTTGATTTCCTAATTTGCCCAAAACTTTCCCCCAAAGCAATTCAAGCTCTTCTATTTCAGATTTATGCGGTTTTGTTTCGTCAACTATTGAAAAAAGATAATTTTTCAATAAATCAGCAGAAGACAATTGAACACCCCTAGCATTTAAAGTTTCGAACACCTTAAACGCATTAAGTTGATCCGTCACTTCGATAACCGTAAAAGACAATTTATCAACAATATCATCTATAAAGCCTGCCAAATCTTCTCCTAATTTGAATCTCTTTTTACATTTATCATAAAACCACAAAAAACACTCCCGCATGTGCTTCTCTGAACTATTTGTATTTCGAATAGGCAAAACATCTTTTAGAAGCACTAAATTATGCCTATAATATTCATCACTGTTTCTATTAAGTTTTATTTTATTATCAGAAATTAAAGTTACTGGGTTAATGTATCCAATATAGCTATTGAGTAAAGTTTCCTTTCTAAGTAAATTATTTTCAGCATCATTTCCCTCTCCTACCAAATCAGCCAAACATTTCAAAACAGAAAGAACAATAAGACTCATAGTCGTTAGACGTTGTTGACCATCAATAATTGAGAAATTTTTATTATTTGAAGTTTGCAACACCAAATAACCCATATAATGTTCCATTTCTTCTTGATCAATTATAGCCATTAAATCCATCCACAAATCATCCCACTGCTCAGCTTCCCAAGAATAATCTCTTTGGAATTTTGGAATTTCATAACGCATACCATTACCCATCAATTGACGGTATGTTTTACTCGAAGTGTCGTTTATTCCTCTCATAGTTACAATTTTACATAAGCTCTACTTGGTTACATTCTATTTCAACTCAAAAGTACATCTAAATTTTACCCCACTAAATTAATAATTTTCCCAGGAACGATAATCACCTTATTTGGCACTTTACCCTCCAGTTGTTTAATGGTTCTCTCGTCTTTCATAACGATTTCCTCGATTTGTTCTTTGGTTAAATCCAAAGGCAAAACCATAGTAAATCGCATTTTTCCGTTGAAAGACACAGGATATTCCTTATTACTTTCGACCAAATGCTTAGCTTCGAAAACCGGAAAAGGTACTGTTGCGATAGAACCACTATTACCTAACAACGACCATAATTCTTCGGCAATATGTGGTGCATAAGGCGAAATCACAATCGCCAATGGTTCCAAAATAGCGCGAGAATGACAATTTTGAGCTGAAAGCTCATTCACACAAATCATAAACTGAGAAACCGAAGTATTGAAAGAGAAATTCTCGATATCCTCTGCCACTTTCTTAATCGTTTTGTGCAATGATTTCAGATTATCCTTCGTTGGTTCCTCATTGGTAACAATCATTGCATGTTCATCAAAATACAAACGACATAACTTTTTTAGGAAACCAAAAACTCCCGAAATCCCTGCCGTATTCCAAGGTTTGGCTTGTTCCAATGGCCCTAAGAACATTTCGTACAAACGCAAGGTATCGGCTCCGTATTCATTACAAATATCATCTGGAGTGACTACATTGTATTTTGATTTCGACATTTTTTCGACTTCGCGACCTACTATGTATTTGCCGTTGTCTTCACAAATGAATTCAGCATCTTTATAATCCTCTCTAAATTGCTTGAATTTCTCTATATCCAATTCTTCAGAAGCATTTACAAATGAAACATCAGTATGAATGGGCTGTACATTTTGTCCGTTTATTTTATTTTTTGAAACAAATACATTCGTTCCTTCCAATCTATAAACAAACGCACTCATTCCCAAAATCATCCCTTGATTAATCAATTTCTTGAATGGCTCTTCGGTTGGTGCAAAACCTTTGTCTTTCAGGAATTTATTCCAAAAACGAGAATACAATAAATGTCCAGTTGCATGTTCACTTCCGCCAATGTATAAATCGACGCTTTCCCAATATTTCAAGGCTTCTTTGCTCGCAAATTCGTTCTCGTTATGTGCATCCATATAACGCATCCAGTACCAAGAACTTCCTGCCCAACCTGGCATAGTATTTAGTTCTAATGGGAAAATGGTTGTATCATCAACCAAACTCGTTTCAACTACTTTATTATTTGCACTATCCCAAGCCCAAGTCGTTGCATTACCTAATGGAGGCAATCCGTCTTCGGTTGGTAAATACTTCTCTACTTCTGGCAAGATGATTGGCAAATGTTTTGTCTCAATCATTTGTGGTAAACCATTCACATAATATACAGGGAAAGGCTCTCCCCAATAGCGTTGGCGGGAGAAAACCGCATCACGCAAACGGTAATTGATTTTCCCTTTTCCTTGGTTTAATTTTTCTAATTCCTGAATAGTTTTTTTAGTCGCTTCCTTGTAATTCAATCCGTTTAGGAAATCCGAATTAGCAATCTCGACATTGTCTTTCGACCCGAAAGCTTCCTTAGAAATATCCACATTAGCAAAAATATTTTTAATTTCCTGCATTCCATTTTGCCCTTTGAAGAAATTCGCAAAAGCATAATCTCTTTCGTCTCCGCAAGGAACCGCCATCACAGCACCCGTTCCGTAACCTGCCAAAACATAATCCCCAATCCAAACCGGAATAGGTTCTTTGGTAAACGGATGCTCCGCATACGCTCCTGTAAACACACCCGAAATGGTTTTTACATCCGCCATACGCTCTCTCTCAGAACGCTTCGCTGTTTTTTCTATATAAGTTTGAACCGCATCTTTTTGTTCAGGAGTTGTGATTTGCGAAACTAAATCGTGCTCTGGGGCTAGGGTCATAAAGGTTACTCCGAAGATGGTGTCGGGACGGGTTGTAAAGACCTCAATTTCAACAAATCCATTTTTCTTTTTTAAAGAATGTTTTCCAGAATTTTCTGCTTTTATTTTATCTTTCATTCTAAAAGAAACCATCGCCCCCACAGATTTTCCAATCCAGTTTCTTTGGCTTTCTTTAATGCTTTCACTCCAGTCAATAGCATTCAAACCTTGTAACAAACGTTCTGCATAAGCAGAAATTCGCATGCTCCATTGCGTCATTTTTTTACGAATCACAGGATACCCCCCACGTTCCGAAACACCATTTACAATTTCGTCATTGGCCAGAACCGTTCCCAATCCCGGACACCAGTTCACTTCGGTCTCCGCCAAATACGTCAATCGATATTGCAACAAAATTTTATCATGATGCTCTTTTGTGTAAGCATTCCATTGATCGGCAGTAAACACAGCTATAGCATCATCACAAACCGCAGCCACATTTGCATTTCCTTGCGTTGAGAAAACGGCAGTCAAAGTCGCAATATCTTCTGCCTTATCTGTATTTTTATTGTACCAAGAATTAAACAATTGAATAAAAATCCATTGGGTATGTTTGTAATAATCTGGATTAGAAGTACGCACTTCGCGATCCCAATCAAATGAGAATCCGATTTTATCGAGTTGTTTTCTGTACCCAGCAATTACTTTTCCTTCTTTATCAATACCTCCATCAATATTTACCGAAGTAGTATCCTCAGGTCGTTGCCCTGTTTGTATGGCATATTGCTCGGCTGGCAATCCAAAACTATCGTAACCCATTGGGTGCAAAACATTGTACCCTTGGTGTCTTTTGTATCTCGAATACACGTCGGATGCAATATAACCCAGCGGATGTCCCACGTGCAAACCCGCACCCGATGGATAGGGAAACATATCTAAAACATAATGTTTAGGTTTATCGGAATTGTTTTGTGCAGCAAAAGTTTTATTTGTAGCCCAATATTTCTGCCACTTTTCTTCTATTTCGTTTGGATTGTATTTCATGTTTTAAAGGTATCTTCTTAGGTCTGTTTAAGACGCTATTATCTTGATTATTGTGCTTCTAATATTCTTTCTATTTGCTTAATATGCCTTACATTATGATTAATTACAACCCGAAATGTATCCCCTAATTTTAATTTTATCCATTTTGTTATACTAATTTTTATTCTTTCTTTATTCAAACTTACTTTTCTGGATTTGTTCAGTAAATCAATAATCTGGATTTGCTGCGTGATAAATCTATCTATCCCTTTTTTGTTCAAATCGCTATTCAACGGATTTTTATTTTTAAAAGTCTTCATCCTATTCAATTTTTCCTTTGGGAGCAAACTCTCTGCAAAATAATTCCCGAGAACACTACTTTCAAATTGTATTTCACTTTGAGTTTTAGCATTTTTTATTGTTTTTTCAAATTCTGGAATATAATAATTTCCGTATAAATTTAAGTGCTCTAAACACTCTAAAACGCTCCAACTTTCTGAATCTTTTTTCCAATTTAAATCATTGTCTGATTTTTGCTTAAGTAACGTTGCGAAGTTTAAATTTTTTCTTGTTACTTCGATTAATTCTAAAATTAAATTTTCTGATTGCATTTTCATACTACCTTTTTTAAGCAAAATTGAGAATTCCAACAGAAAAAACTCTTGATTGAAATCAATATTTTTTTAGTCTTGACAATGTTTCAGGGCTCATTCTCAAATAATTTGCAATATATCTATTAGGAATTTCTTGAAACAGTTTGGGACTTCTTTTAAAAACCCGATTAAATCTATCTATTGGCGAACTTGTCAAAATATCCTTTTCTCTTTCAATCTGTTGCAAAACTAAACCTTCTAGAATTGTTGTCCAAAGTTGCTTGTTATTTTCATTTTGATTTATAAAACCAAATAATTTTTTCTTTGTAATAACTTTTACTACGGTTTTTTTGATGGCTTGTATATAAAAATCCGAAGGTTTCTCGGTTAGAAAAGAATCTAAAGACACAATTAAGTCATTTTTGTAACCAAAACGAATAATCTGCTCTTCGCAATCGTCCAAAACAAAAATCCGCAAACTTCCGCTTTCAACAAAATAAATATTAGTATCAACGCTTCCTTTAACTTTCAGATATTCGTTTCTTTCGATTGTTAAAACTCTTTCCTGTAAATGACTAATCTCTATCATTAGTTCTATATTGTTCAATGGTTGAAATCTAGGATTAGCTCACTCCTGTCCGATTTACTTCTTTCAAAACTCTAGCTTTAACATTGCCAATTCCCAACTTCTTCCTTCGTATTACCTCCCTCGATTGTGGCAAAATTACATTTATTGTACGAAAGTTGAAACTTTGAGCGTTATTAACTTTAAATAAAGAATATCTTTATTATTTTTACCACATAATAAAAGTAAACTATGAGTTCTTCATTTGATAAATTTCAAAAGCGCAGGTTAATTTCCTCCTATTTTTCGGTAGTACTGAGTGTATTCTTGGTTTTATTCCTTTTGGGGATGCTGGGTTTTTTTATAATTAATTCAAAAAAACTGGCTGACGATTTCAAAGAAAAAATCGCTATGACCGTATTTTTCAAGAAAGAAGCCAATGACACCATCCTAAAAGCTTTTGATGCTGAGTTGAAGACCGCAAAATTTGCGAGATCATTTGCCTATGTTACAAAAGAGGTTGCTGCCAAAGAGCATACCGATATTATTGGAGAAGATTTTCTTACCTTTTTAGGAGAAAACCCGCTTCAGAACTCCTTTGACATTCACCTCAAAGCAGATTATGTTATGAAAGACAGTATAACCATAATAGAAACTAATTTGCGAAAAAACGCCATGGTTTCGGACATTGTATACGACAAACAGCTCGTGAATTTAGTAAATGACAACATAAAAAAAGTGAGTATGTGGATTTTGATAATCAGTGCTTTCCTAACCTTTATTGCTGTTTTACTTATCAATAGCTCTTTACGACTCTCCATACATTCGAATCGGTTTATCATCAAAACTATGCAAATGGTAGGAGCTACAAAAGCTTTTATCCGTAAACCGTTTGTGGTACGAAGCGTAAAACTAGGAATGCTTGGTGCTGGTTTGGCTATTTTGGCATTAATTGGCGTTCTAATATACCTACAAACTAGTTTCCCTGATTTAGGAATTCTAGACGACAAGTTCCTTATTACGCTCGTATTATTAGGCGTTTTTGCGCTTGGTGTTCTCATTACTTGGTTAAGCACCTATTTTGCAACACAACGCTTCTTGAACCTAAGAACAGACGATCTTTACTAATTGAAGATTAACGAATTTAAAATACAAACTTAAAACAGAGGATAAGATTGCTTCATACCTCGCAACGACAAAATGGAAAACAACAAACACGAATTTTTATTCGACAAAATAAATTACAAAATCCTATTGATTGGGATTGCAGTTATCGTTATCGGCTTTGTGCTAATGTCTGGTGGCGGTAGCGATGACCCAAAAATATTTAATGAAGCGGTATTTAGTTTTCGTAGAATTCGATTGGCACCAACAACAGTACTTCTTGGCTTCGGAATCACCGTTTACGCCATTCTTAAAAACCCTAAAAAACAGTAACCCGTATTTATTCAGTTGGTAATAAACTAAAATTAAAAACGGAACACTAGCCCCTTTAATATGAATACTCTACAAGCCATCATCCTTGCGATTATAGAAGGAATTACCGAATTTTTACCTGTTTCCTCTACAGGACATTTAATTATTGCTTCTTCCTTTTTTGGGATTGCTCAAGACGATTTTACCAAACTTTTTACTATTGTAATTCAGCTAGGAGCTATCCTTTCTGTGGTTGTTTTGTATTTTAAACGATTTTTTCAATCTTTCGCTTTTTATTTCAAATTACTAGTTGCTTTTATCCCAGCAGTGGTTTTCGGATTGCTTTTTAGTAAAAAAATAGATGCTTTACTAGAAAGTCCCGTTACGGTTGCCGTTTCTCTGCTGATTGGAGGAATCATTTTATTAAAAGTAGACCAATGGTTTGCTATTTCTGAAGAACCAGACACCAAGCAAGAAATCACCTATCTTCAGGCATTCAAAATCGGAATGTTTCAATGTTTAGCTATGATTCCGGGAGTCTCCAGAAGTGGTGCCAGTATCGTTGGAGGAATGTCTCAGAAACTATCCCGAACTACTGCAGCAGAATTTTCTTTTTTTCTTGCCGTTCCAACTATGCTGGGAGCTACAGCAAAAAAATGCTATGATTATTACCAAGAGGGCTTGGTATTGTCCCCAGATCAAATCAACTATTTAATCATCGGAAACGTTGTCGCTTTTATTGTAGCACTTCTAGCCATAAAAACCTTTATCGGTTTTTTGACTAAAAACGGTTTCAAAATATTTGGTTATTATCGAATTATAGCAGGAATTACATTACTTGCCATTCATTATTTTATTCATCCTCTTACCATTATATAATGACTGCAGAAGAGTACTTAGATGGACAAATACTCCAAATCGACAAACCTTTGCATTTTACTTCTTTTCAGGCGGTGAATAAACTAAAATACGCCCTAATTAACAAAGTTGGTCTTCCTAAGAAATTCAAAATTGGCCATGCGGGAACTTTAGACCCCCTGGCAACAGGATTATTATTGGTCTGCACCGGAAAATTCACCAAAAGAATTACAGAATTACAAGGTCAAGCCAAAGAATATACAGGAACTTTCTATATTGGAGCAACAACACCTTCGTATGATTTAGAAACCGAAATAGACCAAAATTTTCCTATTTCGCATATTAACGAAGTCTTAATTAACGAAACAGTACTCCAATTTTTAGGTGAAATAGACCAAAGACCACCCGTTTTTTCAGCAATAAAAAAAGATGGCATTCGCATGTATGAACGCGCTCGTGCAGGAGAAATTGTAGAAGTAGAGAGCAGAAAAACTACGATTCACGAATTTGAGATTACTAGAATAGCATTACCAGAAATAGACTTTAGAGTCGTATGTAGCAAAGGAACTTACATTCGATCCTTGGCTTTTGATTTTGGAAAAGCCATGAACTCTGGCGCTCATCTTACTGCTTTGCGCCGAACTAAAATTGGCGATTACAATGTGACAAATGCGATAGAGGTTACTTTATTTGAAGAAAGTTTATCTCAAAATCTGTAAAATGAAATTTTCGTTTTTCACAATATTACTAGTATTACTAAATACTATGGCTTGTGCTCAAAACAAAAAACCTACCTATACACAATTTGACATTACAGCAGCGATAACAGGTAATCCCAACAGAGACCAGGTAAACGAATACACCCACGAAAAAGAACCCTGGCTTATGCCTGACGGAATTGGAACAAAATTGGGTTACGGTCTACATTACAAGAAATGGGTTGCTTTGGGAATTCACAGCGGAATAGATTGAAAATGGACAGACCAGCTTGTTGTTGTCCCCATTTTTACCAATTTTAAACTGAGTCCAAAAGTTGGAGAAGACACCCGAATTACGCTACAATTAGGTTTAGGAAAAGCATTTCTTTTAGGACGCGGCAATCGAAGTGGCGATTACAAAAAAATTAGTTTGGGATTGACTTCCGACGACGTCACAGTATTTGTCGAGATAGCACACTATGAGATTGCTCTGCGCCAACAAAAGGATTTTGGAAGCATCCGCTTAGGAGTTGCTTTGACTGGGCTTTAAACTCAACTGACATCAAAAAAACACACATAACTAATACATCATTTTCAACACTTTTAACTATCTGACGCTAGCCTTACAAATCGATTACCTTTCTATGCGAACCATCATTTCTGCAATCTCATTTTGCGTTGCAACTCCTTTGTCGTGCAAATACCATAATTGTAGTTCGGTTTTTGCCGTTTCGTCGACAAGTCCAAATCTTTCTTTGTAGTTTAGAATCAAATCTGTTGCCCCTTTTGGTCTCGGGCCCCAATGATTACGAACGCTTCCTGTTTCTTTATCAATGATAAGTAGTTTTGGAATTGCTTGTCCTTTATTGGTCAAAAACAAATCCATTAGTGCTTCATTTTCATCTCGCAACACAATTCTTAAAGTAATTTTATTGCATTCGAAAACCATTTTATCAAAAACAGGTAGCAACTGCGCAGCATCACCACACCATCCTTCGGAAAGCACCAACCAAATGTATTCTTTCTCTAGGCTACTTAATAAATCTTTATTTTCTTGGGTAATAACCATTGTTTTGTCAAGTCGCTTTTGTCGGGTTTCATTTAAAGTGGTATAATGAATTAAATCTTCCGATTGTTCCTTGCCTGTAACAATTCCTTCACGCAACAAATCGGTTATCATTTTTCTGTATTCTAGATAGGAATGACTATTGAAAAGGGCTTTTGCAACGATAGTTTTCATAATGGTTCTGTGTTTCTGTAAAATTACAATAAAAAACTAGGTTAAATTATGACAAAAATCATTTTTGAACAAACAAAAAGTATATTTTTATAGCAAAGAAAAGACAATGGATCTAAAAACAAAATCGATAGGAATAATTTTTTCAGGAGGAGGATCAAAAGGCTTGGCTCATGCTGGAGTACTTAAATTTCTGGAAGAGAAAAACATTATTCCTGTTCGAATGGCGGGCACTAGCGCAGGCTCGATTGTGGGTGCAATGTATGCTTGGGGAAAAACTCCCGAAGAAATTCTGGAATTCTTCAAATCTATTTATCTTTTTCATTGGAAACATATTACCTTCAAAAAAGCTGGAATTATAGATTCTGAATCGTTTCAGGATTATTTTTACACCATCTTTGATGACGCACTAATTGGCGATCTCAAAATTCCTATGCAAATTACAGCCACCGATATGGTTCGCGGAAAATTGAAAATTTTTGGTCCAGAAACAAAAATAGTAGATGCCATTTTGGCCTCATCGGCATTCCCAGGCATACTATCGCCTTATGAAATAAAAGGAAAACTATACAGCGATGGTGGTATTTTGAACCATTTCCCTACCGATATTTTGCAAGGACAATGCGACACCTTAATTGGAGTATATGTGAGTCCGATTCAAAAAATAGTAGCCAAAGATTTAACCACCATCAAATCGGTAACCACAAGAGCTTTTGATTTGCTATCGGCCAATTCGAATGTTCAAAAATTTAATATTTGCGATTGGATTATAGAACCCGAAGAACTATCCTTATACAGTACTTTTGAAACTAATAAAAATAAAATGGATGCTATTTTTACTATCGGATACGAAGCAGCAAAAAAATCATACGAAAAATTAGATTTGAACACAGGGCAAACGCCTTTAACATTATCGACATGAATTACACGAATTAGCACAAATTTTTAAAAAATAAATTTCACGAATTATGAAGATTTGTGTAATTCAAAAAGTAATTATTGGTATAATTCAGGTCTAACTTTTTTTTTTAAAAGTGTTTGCCCTGGATTTGAACATCGGTAATCATTCTCCTATTTAAAAAATTCTTACTATTATTAAAATCTGTAATGCAGACAACAGTAATCTTCAGCAAAAAAATGCATCTGTTTACCCCGATAATTCGTGATGTTTTATGAATCGCTCCAAAATGGTTTAAATGCATTTACCCTACCCAATAATCTCAAAAAGGAATAGCACTTTACGATCTTAGTTCTTCAAAACCATAGTGCATCAGTATCTTATTCGATTATAAACTTCTCAATTGTTGCAAAAATTGCAAGAAGGCTATTTCAGAAAAACAGAATATGTCTATATTTGCACAAAACAATCCAACAGACACATGAAATATAAAAGAATTCTTCTTAAATTAAGTGGCGAAGCTTTAATGGGCGACTTGCAATACGGAATTGACCCAAAACGATTAGCTGAGTATGCCGATGAAATTAAGCAAATTCATGATAAAGGAGTAGAAATTGCCATCGTAATTGGTGGTGGAAATATCTTTAGAGGACTTGCAGGCGCGAGTGCTGGAATGGATAGAGTACAAGGAGATTACATGGGAATGCTGGCAACGGTAATTAACGGAATGGCATTACAAGGCGCTCTTGAAGACAAAGGAATGCTTACCCGTTTGCAAACGGCCTTAAAAATTGAAGCAA